>JANLTQ010000189.1:0-6397 GCA_031363005.1 Acidimicrobiia bacterium
TGGGTAAGGAGGGTCGCGACATCTCTCCCGTCCAGCACGTTTTCCAACTCTTGTTCGAGCAGGTAGCCGATCATTCCCTCACTCTCGGCGCCCAGGACGTCGAGCGGAGTCGCGGGAACCTCGACTCCGGCCCCACTCTGCAGCGCGAGCAGTCCGACCTGCGGTCCGTTGCCGTGGGTGAGCAGCACGGTGTGGTCACGGACGAGATCCGCGACGACTCGGGCCGCCGTGCGGGCGTTCTCGCGCTGCGTCTCGATGTCCAGCGGCTGGCCGCGCCGCAAGAGCGCGTTCCCGCCGAGCGCCACTACGAGGAACATCTCGAACCCCTACGCCACGTCGAGCGCGACCGTGGCCAGTTCGGCGAGTGCGTCGACCGGTCGAGTCAAGGTCATCGCCGGAGACGGGTGGGTCACCACTGCGGTCATGCCATTGATCCTGATGACCCGACGAAGTCCGGCCCAGGGTCCGAAGTCCCTATCCCTATCGGGAATCACCCGCCATCATCGAACGATGCAGCGGATAGTGGTGGGTATCGACGGTTCGGCGGAGTCGCACGCGGCGTTGGCCTGGGCAATTCGCGAAGCGCGTCTCCGCAACGCACGGCTCGACGTGGTGCACGCGTGGTCGTACCCGGTCGGGACATACATCGATGGGCTCACCCCCGTGCCGAGCTTCGGTCGCGCGCAGATCATCGACATCGCGACGCAGGTCCTCAACGACGCGTGCAAAGGATTGGACACCTCGGGCGTCGAGCTGCATCGCATCGTCGAGGAGGGACCGGCGGCCGGCCGCCTCCTCGAGACCGCTCACGGCGCCACGATGTTGGTCGTCGGCTCCCGGGGCCGAGGCGGCTTCACCGGGCTCCTCCTGGGATCGGTCAGCCAGCAGTGCGCGCACCACGCGTACGGCCCGGTCGTGATCGTCCGGGACGCGCGAATCGCGCCCGAGGGCGAGCGTTTTGGGCGGATCGTGGTCGGGGTCGACGGATCCGAAGGCGCCGCGGCTGCGTTGCGGTGGGCACTCGACGAGTCGGCCCACCGGGAAGGCAGCGACGTCATGGCGGTGATGGCCTGGGGCACGCTCGACCAGCATCACGCGGACGGCGATGAGATCGAAGCTCACTACGGCCCCAAGCAAGCTCGCGAGGCGTTGCGATTCTTCGTGGAGCAAGCGGTCGGCGTGGACGACGCGCCGAAGGTCGACTTGGAGCCGGTCAACGATTCTCCTGCGCCTGGTCTGATCGGCGCGGCCATGGGCGCGGATCTCCTCGTTGTCGGCGCACGCGGGATCGGCGGGTTCAGAAGCCTGCTCCTGGGCTCGGTGAGTCAGCAGTGTTCACACCACGCTCCCTGCCCGATCGCGATCGTGCGGACCGACCCTGCGGACGCGCACCGAGACTGATGCGGACTGGTCGAGTCCCGTGCGTTGGCTACCGCTCCGGGTCGACGGGCGGCGCTTTCAACTGCGCGGCGTAGACCGCCGCCTGGGTCCGTCGTTCCATTCCGAGCTTGGTCAGCATGTTCGACACGTAATTCTTGACCGTCTTCTCGGCGAGGTGGATCCGCTCGCCGATCTGGCGGTTGGTCAGGCCCTCCGCGATCAACTCGAGCACCTTGCGCTCCTGGCCGGTGAGCGAGGCCAACCGCTCGTCCTCCTCCTTCGGTGCTCGCAGGCGCTCGAGCACGCGCGCAGTCACCGCCGGATCGAGCAACGATTGACCTCGAGCCACGCGCACGATCGCATCCACGATGTCCGGGCCCTTGATCTGCTTCAGGAGGTACCCGGCCGCGCCCGCCATGATCGCCTGGAACAGCGCTTCGTCATCCGAGAACGACGTGAGCATCAGGCACTGGATCTCGGGAGAACGAGATCGCACTTCCCGGCACACGCTCACACCGTCGCCGTCGGGCAAGCGAACATCGAGCACCGCGACGTCCGGTCGGGTCGGAGGAATTCGGGACAGTGCCTCGTAGGCGGTTCCCGCCTCGCCCACGACCTCGATCAGCCCCGAGTCTTCGAGCAGCTCACGGACGCCGCGACGCACGATTTCATGATCGTCGAGGAGAAAGACGCGGATGCGGTGACCATCGCCGAAAGACACGAACTGGACCTCCCATGGTCGAACCGCAAGACTGTCGAGGTGACGGAGGCCTGGCGATCCGACACACCGCTCCCGCGTTTGCTCGACGCCATGCTCGCGGTTGCTTCAGATCTGAGCCTACCGGTGGTCTTGCGGCGCATCGTCGAGTCGGCCACGGTGATGGTCGACGCGCAGTACGGCGCGCTCGGCGTCATCGGAACCGACGGAACGCTGTCGGAGTTCGTCAACACCGGCCTCGACGCCGAGACCGTCGCCCGTATCGGATCGTTGCCGGAGGGCCTCGGAATCCTCGGTCGCCTCATCATCGACCCGAAACCTCTCCGCCTCCGCGATCTCTCCGCCCACCCGGATTCGTTTGGGTTTCCACCTCATCATCCGCCGATGCGATCGTTTCTCGGCGTCCCGATCCGCGTCCGCAACGAGGTCTTCGGCAACCTCTACCTCTGCGAGAAGCAGTCGGCAGAGGAGTTCACGGAGGAGGACGAGACGCTGGCCATCACCCTCGCCTCCGCGGCCGGTGTGGCGATCGAGAACGCGCGTCTACACGAACGTCTCCAGGCCGCAGTTGTGCTCGAGGACCGCGAGCGGATCGCCCGTGACCTGCACGACAAGGTGATCCAACAACTCTTCGCGACGGGAATGTCCCTGCAGGCCGCCGTGCGCAGCGTGGCCGACGATGCCGTGGCCCGGCGGTTGAATCAGGCCGTCGACGACCTCGACACCACGATCCGGGAGATCCGCAACACGATCTTCGAACTGCACGCACCGACCGTCGGTCTCCACTCGGATCTGACTGCAGTGCTCGCCGAACTGAACGACCGACTCGGCATCGCGGCGACCTTGCACGCCGAAGGACCAATTGATCAGGCGATCCCGCCGACCATCGCGCTTCACGTGGTCCCCGTGGTGCGGGAGGCGGTGACCAACGCGCAGCGGCACGGCCACGCCAAGACGGTGGAGGTCACGGTCCGTGCGGACTCCGACTGCACCGTGCGTGTTCTCGACGATGGCCGCGCGCTCGACGCGCCGACGGCGGATACCCCGGACGGCGGCGGCGATGGTCTCGTCAACCTGGCGCGGCGAGCGGAAGACCTGGGAGGGCGGTTGACGCTGCACTCCAGGGCGACCGGCGGAATGATTTTCGAATGGCGGGTCCCACTCGATCGACGTCACGACCAACCGCAGTCTCGGACATGATCCGGCGACGGGTGACCCGCCCGTATGCAACCATCGCCTGATGCGTCGTCGCCGAGCCCTCCTTGACCGACCCGGGATCGCGAGCGTGGCGGTGCTGATCGCGGCCGTCGTCCTCGGTGCGTGCAGCTCCGGAAGTGTGGCCGCGCCCACGCCCCGCCCGCAGGCCGCGACCGCGCCTGAGCCCGCCCAGCACGTCCACCTCGATCTTGTCGACCGGACGCGGCCGGCAGTGGATCCGATCGGTGTTCGCAATGCGCCGGTGCGCTCACTCCCGACCGAGCTGTACCTCCCGAACGCGCGTGGTCCCGTTCCGCTCATCGTGTTCGCGCACGGGTACGACGGCGACCCGTCCAAGTTCACCCAACTCTTCGAGCACTGGTCCGACGCGGGCTTCGCCGTGGTCGCACCCCGATTCCCGATCACGTATACCGGTGCCGCCACCGGACCGCTGTCGCGAACGGCGGACTACGCCGAACAACCGGCGGATCTCGCGTTTGTCCTCGACCACGTGCTCACGAGTCGGTGGAAGTCCCGCATCGACGCGAAGAAGATTGGTGCCGCCGGCCTCTCGCTCGGTGGTGCCACCACCTGGGGCTTCATCGGCAACTCCTGCTGTCGCGACGCGCGCGTCAAGGCTGCGATCGTGATGGACGGCATCCAGTTCGACTTCAACGGAGGGACGCGGGTGGCCAACCGAATGCCGCTGCTCATGTTCCACGCCGACCGCGACTACGCGCTGCCCTATGCGGGCGCGGTCGCGGCGTACGCGACCGCCGCCCCGCCCAAGTACTTCGTGACGATCCTCGGCGCGTTCCATGCCGAGCCGTACGAGAACATGCCGAACGTCGCCGACGACATGGTCATGCGCACGACCACCGCCTTCTGGCGCGCGTATCTCCTCGGCGACACCGCGGCCCTCGGTGAGATCGTCCCCGACGCCACCGTTGCGGGGATGAGTTCGGCCTTCACGTCGACGACCTAGTCAGAACGCAGTTACAACCCGCCGTCGAACTGATCGAGGCGTTCGGCGAACCGTTCAGCCTCAACGAGGTGGGGATAGTGGCCAGCGTTCGGCCAGACTTCGACACGGGCGTTCGCAACCAGGCGCATCAACCAATCCATGTACTCCGCGCCCGGGTCGGACCCGTGGATCGCGAGGTACGGGACGCTGATGCCGGACAACAGATCCGCAGCCATCGCGTCGAGTTCCTCGACGGAGTTCTCGAACACCGGTTGCCACACGCCGAGCACCACCTCGGGTTCCGGACTCGACAGCGCATCAAGCCGCGCTCGCTCATCGGGAGGCAACGGACCGTCGAGCACAGCGAACACCATCGCCATCGCATCGCGGAACGACGCATCGTCCCCTTGCAGCATCGGGATGAGTGGTTCGAGTGCTTCCTTGAACGATCCGAGCGCGAGGAGTTGATCGACGTTGACGATCCCGCGCGCAGGAAGGCCGAGCCCGCCGTACGCGCTGACCACGACACCGCCCATCGAATGGCCGACGACCAACGGATCGTCGAGGTTCAGCGCCGCCACCACCGCCCCGACGTCGTTCGCCATCGTGACCGGGTCATACGGAGGGTGGCGATCGGACTCCCCGTGGCCACGCGCGTCGACCGCGACCACCCGCCACGTCGCTTGCAGCCCGGCGATCACCGGGTCCCATGCCCGGCGCGATTCGGTGATCCCGTGCACGAGGACGAGGTCCCGGCCCTGCCCGCCTTCCGCATAGGCGATGCGCGTGCCGTCGGCGGTCGTCACCTGCTGCATGGAAACGCACCCTACGAGTGAGGCCCACCCACCGCTACCATCCGTCTCCGACAAGGGAAAAGGAACCGAAGGCGAGGGGCCAGCAGATGACCGTTCAACAGTCCGCGCCCCCGAGCCGGGGCCCGAGCGGCCGGAGGCGTTGTCGCAAGAGCGGGAGTGTCGTCGCGCTCGCGGTTCTCGCGGTTGCGGCGTGCACACCGCTGACCACGCACGTGCACATCTTGGGGAGTGACGCGCTGCAGGGGCGACAGAATGACACCGCGGCGTCGGTCGCGTCGCAGGACTACATCATCAGCCAGCTCAAGAGTTACGGCGCCACCGGACTCGAGGCCACCAAGACCGGCGACGATCGGTTCCGACAAACCTTCACCCTCGGCACCAACGTCGTCGGTGTCATCCGCGGCACGGAACTGCCGAACGAGTACGTGATCGTCGGCGGCCACTACGACCACCTCGGTTCGGTGTGTCGCAACTCGAGTCCCGCGGATTCCATTTGCAACGGCGCCACCGACAACGCGACCGGCGCCGCGGCGACCATCGAAGTCGGCCGTGCGCTCGCGAAGGTGCCCGGCGGTCCGCGCCGCTCGGTCGTCGTCGCGCTGTGGGACCGCGAGGAAGACGGTCTGCTCGGTTCCGCCTACTACGTGGCGCATCCCCTCGTTCCGCTCGCGCAGACGATCGCCTACGTGAACTTCGACATTCAGGGGGCGAACCTGCTCCCGAGCCTCCGCACCTCGAGCTTCGCCGTCGGCGCGGAGACCGGCGGCGCCCGCCTCACGAGCGCAGTCCAGAACGCGGTGAACACAACGACGCTCCGCACACGCATGGTGAGCTCGATCTTCGGACAGGGACGCAGCGACTACGTGAACTTCACCGGCGTGAACATCCCGAACGTGTTCTTCAGTGACTCGACGGGGCCCTGCTATCACACGGTCAAGGACGAGGTCGGTGTCGTGGACTTCGCCAAGTTGGCGATCCAAACCGACATCGCAACGAAGGTCACGAAGGACTTGGTCGCCGGTCCCGCTCCCACTTTCGTTCCGAACACACCCCTCGCGACCTTCGACGACGCCGTGTCGCTCAACGACGTCGTGAACCAGGCAGTCGTGGACATCGACCGCTTCACCGGGACGCCACGTGCGCAGCTCCAACAGTTCCACGACGACCTGAACGCCGTGGTCGCTGCCGGTGTCGGTCAGTTCGACGCCGCCGACGTGAGCACCCTCCTCGGCGGTGCGGTCAACGCCGTGAGCCTCCTGACCTCCGGCCCCTGCGACGGCTTCTTATAGTCCCGTCTTGCGACAACGCCTCCGGCCGCTCGGG
>JANLTQ010000208.1:0-2973 GCA_031363005.1 Acidimicrobiia bacterium
GGGCCGCGGCGGGCGGGGCCCCTTCCCAAAGGTCTTCGATCAGTCGGCCCGAGGAGACGACGGAGCCGACGTCGGTGAGCAAGCGGAGCAGGAGGCTCCGACGCTGCGTGCCGTTGACCTCCAGCTCCCGATCGTCACCGCCCCGCACCTGGAGCGGCCCCAGGACCTCGAACTCCACCTGTCCTCCCCGTGAACCAGCCGGCGGAGCGTAGACGCAAACGGCCGATCGGTGGCTGGTTTCGCTGCGTGCGGGCTGCTTGCAGGTTTCTGCAAGGTCGCACCGGCACAGTGCTGACACCGAACATTTGGAGGACACCATGACGATGACGATGCAATCCACGAAGCTCAACCGGCTGGCGGAGGTCGAGTTGTTCAGCGGCGCAACGCAGGCCGATCTTGATCGGATTGCCGGGCGCTGCGTCGAGCTGCAGGTCAGCGCAGGACGTGAACTCTGTCGAGAAGGCGAGCGGGCACGTGAGTTCGTCGTCATCCTCGACGGTGAGGCCGTGGTCACCATCGACGGACGCCAGACCGCCTACCTCGGCCAGGGCAGCTGTTTCGGGGAAATGGCGCTCATCGACGGCCACAAGCGCACCGCCACGGTCACCGCGCGCTCGGCGATGCGGGTGCTCGTGTTCGACGGCGACGACTTCCGGGGCTTGCTCGAAGAACTCCCAGGATTCAGCACGCGGATTCTTGCGCTCGTTGTCGGCCGTCTGCGGCTGGC
Source organism: Acidimicrobiia bacterium (assembly GCA_031363005.1). Lineage (GTDB taxonomy): Bacteria > Actinomycetota > Acidimicrobiia > IMCC26256 > JAENVU01 > JAENVU01. Next base: position 728 of record JANLTQ010000208.1, read on the forward strand.
GAACTCACAGCTCTCCCAGCTCTCGGAGCGGGCCGGATCGATGCATCGGTCCCCCAGCCCGTGGTCGATTTCGGCCCGCTCCGACACCTCCACCACGTCGTGAGCCGGTGTGGTCGTGCGTACTTGGACAGGGACGCACGACCACACCGGGCCGGTTGGCCACAGACTCATCGACCCCGGGCGGTGGCGTCGTTGCCACGCGGGGTGAACCGCCAGTAGGTTCCGCGGTTCGAGGTCGAGTCAGGGCAGTCGAGGCGTCGAACATCGGAGGCAGGGGTGGAACGGATCGTCGGCACGACACCGGGGGCTGATCGTGCCTGACGTCCGTTACGTGTGTCTCTCGGATCTGCACTTCGGCGCGACGGGAAGCATTCTCACCCAGCTCGAGCACGTCGACGAGGTCGATCTCGTTCACGCGAGCCCGGTGCTGATCGCGTTGCTCGATGCGCTCGAGGAACTCGCCGCCGCCAACGAGTCCGGTGAGCCGCCGACGCTGGTGCTGCTCGGGGATGTGCTCGAGCTCGCGTTGACGAGTTCGCACGTTGCCGCGATGGTGTTCGACCAGTTCGTTGCTCACGCGCTGGCGCGCGACTCGCGCATCTTCGCTCCGGTCATCCACTACGTCCCCGGCAATCACGATCACCACCTCTGGCAACTCGCACGCGAGCAGCGTCAACACGCACAGGTGCGGGACTCGGCGCCCGGAGATCAACTGCGCACGGTGCCGCACGCGTCGGCGCTCGAAGGATTCACCGATCCGGCGACGACCGAAGGTCAGTTGCTCGCGCTGCTCATCCGCCGGCATCCGGGTTGTGAGGACATCCAGGTGGTCACCGCGTATCCCAACCTCGGACTGCGCGCCGAGACGGCGGATCGAGTCGCGATCCTCCATCACGGGCATTTCGTCGAGCCGATGTACCGGCTCGTCAGCACGTACAAGGCCGTGATGTTTCCCGACCACGAACCGCCGTCGGATGTCCATGGCTGGGAAGCGGAGAACCACGCGTGGATCGACTTCTTCTGGTCCTCGCTCGGACAATCCGGCCCCGCGGGGGCGGACATGACCCGGGTGTACGAGATGTTGGCCCGAGACGATTCCTTCGAGCTGTTGCTCGAACGTGTGGCGAACCACCTGAGCGGTGGCGACCGCGACCACGGCGACGGTGTCCTTCACTGGGTCGGGTCGAAGATGGCTCGCACGGTGGCGAAGCGCGTCGCACGGTCGCACTTTGAACGGGAACGCCACCACACGTCCGTGGCACTCTCGGACAAGGGTCGTGACGGCTTGACTCGGTATCTCGACGAACCGGTTCGACGCCAGATCGAAGCCGAGTTCGGTACGGTACCGGGCGAGTTGGTCTTCGTCTTCGGCCACACCCACAAGCCGTTCGAGTCCGTCCTCGAGACGGACGCGAGCCACAACCCCGCCGAGATTCTCAACACCGGCGGCTGGGTCGTGGACTCGCTGGCCGACGACAGCGTGCAAGGGGCCGCAGTGGTGCTGCTGGACGAGGAACTCAACGCGGTCTCGGTGCACTGCTACCACGAGGGTGCCGTCGACACCGGCGTCGCCGTGCGCAGCGCCGGCCCGAAAGACGCGTTTTTCCGCCGGGTGCAGGGCCTCGTCGACGCGAACTCGACGGGGTGGGCACGGGTGGCGACCCAGGCAGTCTCGGTGGTGCGCGAGCGCCACCAAGTGCTCGATCTGAACATCGAAGAAGGCATGGCGCCGCGTGAGCCGATCACTCCGCGCGCCAACACCGGAGCAGGGGGAGGACGATCATGACGTTCGAACGGATCGCGTCATCGCACGAGGACATGGACGATCACTACGCGGTGGTCGTCATCGGTTCGGGGTACGGGGCGTCGGTGGCTGCTTCGCGCTTGGCGCGCACGGGCCAACCGGTCGCGGTGTTCGAGCGCGGCCGGGAGATCCTGCCGGGTGACTATCCGGACACGTTGCTGGAGGCGGCCCGAGAGGTGCAGGTCGATTCCCGGCGCGGCCATCATGGCGATCGCGCGTCGCTGTTCTCGTTCCACCTCGGCGACGACATCAGCGTCTTGTCGGGGGTCGGGCTCGGAGGGACGTCGTTGATCAATGCGGGCGTTGCGCTGCCGGCGGACCCGCGAGTGTTCGACGATGGTTGGCCGCAGGCGCTCAAGGACGACGTCGACCACGGACTCGCGGCCGGGATCGATCGCGCTCGGTTCATGCTCGGGACGAACCCGCTCGTGGCCGAAACGGG
>JANLTQ010000233.1:0-5787 GCA_031363005.1 Acidimicrobiia bacterium
CTGGTGCTGTTCAGTGGTGCCGGTGAGCCGGGCACGCTCAATCATCTCGGCGTCGAGGTCACCACTGCCGATGCGGTGAGCGCGGCCGATGCCCGCCTCCGTGCCGATGGACTCGAGACGACAGAAGTGGCCGAGACGAACTGTTGCTTCGCGGCGAAGACCGAGATCTGGCTCGAGGCCCCCGACGGCCAACGGTGGGAGTGGTACGTCAAGCACGACGACCTGGCCGGCTTCGACGACCACGCCCCCGCGTCGACCGACTCGCCGACGGCGTCGACCTGCTGCCCGTAACCCTCCACGCTTGCCCGGCTCCCGCCCGACCTTTGTGCGTTCATCCACCGATGCGGTGGACCAGCGCACAAAGGTTGGAGGCCGGGACGCAGCGCGAGGGCTGTCGCACCCTCGGCCTACGATTCGCCCACCTTCCCCGGGTATGTGAAACCCATCGGGAGGAACGCACTGTGCGATCGTGCTGGAGAGAAGCGCTCGACCTTGCCGCCGATCAACACGGCGTCGTCACGCGAGAACAGATGCGAGGACTCAGCCTCACCGATCGCGCAGTCGACGTCGCGGTCTCTCGCGAGTCGCTGCTTCGTGTCGCGCCGACGGTCTTCAGAGTCCGGGGCGCGCCGCAGACGGAACGGATGGCAGTCATCGCTGCAACGCTTGCGTCAGGCGGTCTGACCTCACGCGGCACTGCTGCGGCGCTGCTACGGCTCGACGCGCCGGTTCCGGGGGTGCCGATCAGAATCCGACTCGATGCACCGAAGGGGGGTCAACCGCGTTTGCGTCGAGTCGCAGTCGAGACCATGGAACGGCGGTTTCACCCGGTGACGATCCACCGATGCGGGCCGGTTGCCGAGCCGGTCGTCATCGTGGACGGCATCGCGTGCACGGACGGGTCAGGCACGCTGATCGACCTGGCCGGGGAACTCTGTGTCGATGATCTCGAGGATGCCTTCGAGCGGGCACGGCGACTCGGACTGGTGTCGGCCGAGGCGTTGGCCCGCCGGTTCGAGCTGCGCGGCGGGCGGGGTCGGAAGGGCGCGTCGAACGTCCGAGAAGTTCTTGCCCATACCCGCCCGGGCGTGCTGGATTCGAAGCTCGAAGGCAAGACGTGGCGGATGATCCGCTCATCGCGCGTCGTCGAACCTGTCCGTCAAGTGCGCGTCGACCTGCCGAACGGGCGGTGGTACCGCGTCGATTTCGCGTGGCCGGAACTCCTGGTGGCGGTCGAGGCGGAAGGGTTCGAATGGCATGGGAGCCGCGCTCGATGGAAGGCGGACCGGATTCGCGTCGCTGCGTTGGAACGACTCGGGTGGCGAGTGCTCATCGTGACCTGGGACGACGTCACGATGCGACCCCGAGAGACGCTCGACCGGATCGCTTTGGCCCTCGCCGAGCGTGCACGTCTCGTCGTCCCGTCCTGACCAGTCGACCTTTGTGCGTTCATCCACCGATGCGGTGGACCAGCGCACAAAGGTCGGGTGTCGGGACGATCAGTCGGTGACGTGGGCGCGGAGGGCGCCAACGGTCGCCTGGTCTCGCGGGGTGTGGACGAACGGGTCGTACTGATAGATGCGCATCGCGTTCTCGTGGGTGAGTTTGTTGACGACGGCGTCGTCCATGCCGGCCAACTGCTTGCTGACCGACTCGGGGGAGTTCGGCCAACTCGAATCCGAGTGCGGGTAGTCACATTCCCACGTGATGCTGTCCAGGCCGATCCGCTCCGCCTGCTCGACGCCGGCGCGGTCGCTGATGAAACAGAACGAGAAGTGGTCGCGCGCGACCAGGCTCGGCGGCGTGTCGCCGAAGTCCTGGCCGGTCCAGAATCGGTGCTGGTGGTACACGTAATCGAGCCGCTCCAACCAGTACGGAATCCAACCCGTGCCGCCTTCGCTGAGTGCGAACTGCAAGTGGGGGAACTTCCGCAACACCGGCGACCACACCAGGTCGGTGGCGGCTTGCATGGTGTTCAAGGGAGTCAGCGTGATCATCACGTCGATCGGTGCGCCGGGCGCAATCTCGATCTGCGTGCTCGACGACCCGATGTGCAAACAGATGACGGTGCCCTCGTCCTCACACGCGGCGAAGAACGGGTCCCAGTGGTCGCCGAAGATGTGCGGCCAGCCGAGCTTGTACGGGTTCTCGGAGAAGGTGACCGCGTGGCAGCCCTTCTTGGCGACGCGCCGGACCTCGTCGGCCATCAGCTGTGGATCCCAGATCGGAGGGATCGACAGCGGCATGAAGCGGCCGGGGTAGGTCCCGCACCACTCGTCGATGTGCCAGTCGTTGTAGGCACGCAGGAGGTGCAGTGAGGTGTCCAGGTCCTTCGACTTCGAGAACAGCTGTCCGCAGAACTGCACGAAGCTCGGGAAGCACATCGACCCGAGGACGCCGTTGCGGTTCATGTCCTTGACCCGCTCATGGATGTCGTAACACCCCGCGCGGATCATCTCGTAGGACGTCGGCTCGATGTTGTACTCCTCGGGCGGCCGACCGGCGACGGCGTTCAGCCCGATGTTGGGAATGACGTTGCCCTCGAACTCCCACACGTCGATGCCGTCGCGGTGCACGCTCTTGGGTGCCGCGTCCTTCCACTTGGCGGGCAAATGGTGGTCGAAGAGTGTGGGCGGCTCGACGACGTGATCGTCGACGCTCACCAAGATCAAGTCTTCGGTGCGCACGGTGTCCCCCTGGGTCGCGAACCTGACGTCCGCGTCACGTTACGCCTGGAGGTGAGCGGCCGGAGGCGTTGTCGCACGAGCGGAAGAACCATCAATCCTTGGTGGCGACGGCGTTGGGGGTGACGTTCATCTTCGGTACGTAATCCGCAGTGTCCATTTCACGAGCGACGCCGGGAAACTTGGTGTACAGCTGCGTGACGCACTCGGCGCAGGGACCGTAGGTGCGTTGCTCTGCGGTGGCTCCGCAGCGGGGACACGTGATGGTCAGGGGTGCCAGGCTCGTCAGATCCACGCGTTACTCCGCACTCGAGGGGACCTGCACGGTACGCGGACTCGGGCGAGCGACCGCGCATCCCTTACTCAGAACGCAATGTCGGCGTCAGACTGCTCGTCGCGATCCGGCGACCGGGCCACCACGCAGCCGCCGCGGCGGCGGCGAGGGTGATGGGCATGACGGCGAACACCGCCACCCAGGGGGTGACCGGGTCGGTCAAGGCGCCGAGATGATTGGTGGCGGCTCGCCAGGTCGCCCGACCCACGACGAGGCCCACAGGCAGGCCGACGACCAGCGCGGCGATTGCGAGGACGGCGGCCTGGACCAGGACCGCCGTGCGCACCTGTCGGCGCCGGAAGCCGAGGACACGAAGCACGGCAAAGAGAGCGCCCCGCCGCCGGGTGGTAACGATCAGGACGTGAAACAAGCTCAGTGTGCCGAGCGCGGCGAAGAACAATGCAACCGCCAGCGCGACGTCCCGGGTGTCGGTCAAATTGCGCACTGATCCGGGGACCTGCGGTTCCGTGAACGCGTTGAACGCGAGGTCATAGTCCTTGGCGAGTCTGCGTTCGACCACACCGACGTGCGCGTCGGGGTGATACCGAATCACGTAGTCGCCAAGGGGGTTTTCGTCGACGTAGCGACGGAGCGCGCCCGGAGCAAACACCGCGCCCAAATTCAGTGCGCGTTCGTCGGTCGGTGGAATGACGACGGTCCCAGTCACCCGGACGCGGCTGAGCCGTCCGTTGCGGGTACGGATCGGGACCGATGCACCGACTCGTGCGTGCGCGTCGGCCAACGACTGTTCGCCGAGCGCGACCTCGTCGGGACGACGGGGGAGTCGCCCGCGTCGAACCGTCATCGCCATGTGGCCGCGTACCGGCTGGAGCGACAGTGCCTGGACGGTGCGGCCTGCGATGGTCGCCGTGCTCGTCGACAGTCGGGCAACGGCCTCGAGACGCGGATCGGCGCGCAGCCGGCGCTCGAGCGCCGTGTGAGTGAGGTCGCCGAATGCATCGGGCTCGGAGTGCCACGCTCGCCCCCATCGGGCCGGAGTGTTCGTGAACGCATCATCACTCTGAACGATGACCCCTGCGCCGACGACCGCCGCGATCGCGATCGCGAGACCCAAGAAGGCGGTCCGGATGGGCACGGACCGCGTGCTGGTCGAACGTTGCGTCGCGAGGTGGACTCCCATGACTCCGGCGGTGGACCATCGGCCGGCGATCGCAAGGCGGGTCAGGAACGGGGGTCGACGGGAATGTAGGCGGACGACCGGTCGTGCCGCCGCCCGCCAGCCGGGGACGACGGCGAAGCCAGCGACAGCCACGGTCATCCCGATCGCAGTGAGGATGAGCACCGTTGCGTCGATATGGATCCCCGGGTCGATTTCGGCTCGCGCCGCGAGCCCGATCGGGAGGAGCTGCGACGCGATGGCGGCACCGACAGTTCCGAGCGCGGTTCCGATCAGCGAGGCACCGAACACCGGGAGTGCCAGAGCCACGCCAACGCCGAGACGGGTCATGCCGAGGTGGGACAGGTAGCGAGCGGTCGTCGACGAGAGTCCGATGTGGCGCTGCACGGCCTGGCCGATCACGAGCGCCCCGGCGAGCGTGACGGCGATCGCCAAGACCACCAGGCCGGCGGCCGAGCTGTCGACCGCGCGTTGCGAGGCCTCCAGGTAGACCGGCTTGACCGACTGGCCCGTGAGCGACTGGGGAAAGCCGGTGGAACCGGTGTTGGCGCGTGCCACGGCGCGAGCGACGGCGTTGAATCCGCGCACACCGTCGCGAGTGCGAACGACGAGAGCCGGTGGCCAGACTCCGACGTCAGGGTGGGCGGCGAGAAAACCCGGGCTGCCCAATCCGTACGGCGACGTCCGCACGACGTCGCCGGGGAGGCCGTCGAGCATGCGCGCGATCCCGACGACGCGGAGGGACAACTTCGGACCCTCGAATCCGGGAAACCCCTTGTCAGCGAACAGGTCCTCGAGATTTTGCAGACTCCAGGTCTTGGCGGTGAGTCGCGTACCCGGGCCGGCGTGGAGGAGTCGAGCAGCCAAGGAGTTGAGGATGATCTCGTCCGGTGCGTTACGCCGCGGCATCCGGCCCGCAAGCACGATCGGCCGGTCGACCGTCACTCCGTAGCGGCCTTCTGGGTCGCTGAGGATCGCGATGTCGGACAGCGGCTCGCCGTCGAAGAAGGCGTTGACGAGCAGATGTTGGGAGACCGCCACCGTTTCGGGTTGTTTCTCAACGGTGCGACGGATCGGATCGGCCTGTATTGGCTGGTCGGTCTGAAACGTGCCGTCGGTGGCGCGGGCCCAGGAGCGGAAGCGTTCGACGCTGGTGGATGTCCGGTGCGCACCGGCCAGCGCGGTGCTGATCGCGGCGGTGACCACGGCGACGAGCAGCCCGATGACCACGAGCGACCCGAGCCGGCGGCGCACCTCTCGGCGCGCGACGAGGAAGCCCGCAGTCATGGGGCCGAGACGAGGGGTGCGTCGCTGCCAGTCACGCCACCATCCCACCGCATGAGAGGCCCAGCGGCAAGAGCGCTGACACCTCAGGCGGCGGTGTGCCAGCACCCGCGCATCACGGATCGGACGTGCGTGACGACGGTAGGTTGGGCGGCTGGATCGACCGGTCGGCCGACCGAACAAGGAGCTCGTGTGGAGAACATCGACGGAATCAACGCCGGACTGCTCATCCTTCGGATCGCAGTAGGGATCGTGATGATCGCCCACGGGTACAACCACATCTTCCGGGGCGGGAAGATCAAGGGGACAGCCGGGTGGTTCGAGTCGCTCGGGATGAAACCCGGGAT
>JANLTQ010000237.1:0-3364 GCA_031363005.1 Acidimicrobiia bacterium
TGAAGGTCGTACACAACGCCGACTTCGCGCAGTCCGCGCTGGACTCGGCAACTCGCGAGGCGCAGGCGTTCTTCGGCCGGTCCGAGGCCTACCTCGAGAAGTACCTCACCAATCCCCGCCACATCGAGGTGCAGATCTTCGCGGACACTCACGGCAACGCGGTGTGGCTCGGCGAGCGCGACTGCTCGGTGCAGCGTCGCCACCAGAAGTTGGTGGAAGAGTCACCGGCGCCCGGTCTGGACGAAGCGACCCGGCAGGCCATGGGCGAGTCGGCGGTGCAGGTCGCCCAGTCCACGGGCTACGTGAATGCGGGCACCGTCGAGATGCTCTACCAGGACGGCGAGTTCTTTTTCCTCGAGATGAACACACGGCTCCAGGTCGAGCACTGCGTCACCGAGATGGTCACCCAACTCGATCTTGTCGCCGAGCAGATCCGTGTTGCGTCGGGCGAACCGCTCTCGTTCACCCAGGACGACATCGTGCGCCGCGGTCACTCGATCGAGATCCGCATCAACGCCGAGAACTCGGCCAAAGGTTTCCTCCCCTCCCCCGGCACCCTCACCAAGCTCGACGTTCCGTCGGGTCCGGGTGTGCGCTGGGACGGCGGCTACGAGGAAGGCGACACGATCTCGCAGTACTACGACAACCTCGTCGGCAAGCTCGTGGTGTGGGCACCGGACCGGGATCGGGCCCGGCACCGCATGTTGCGGGCCATCCGCGAGCTGCACATCGAAGGGATCCACACGACGGTCCCGGCGGCCGAGCTCGTGCTGGCCCACCCGGATTTCGCCGCCGGCACACACTCCACCCGCTGGCTGGAAGAAGAAGTCGACCTCTCCGGTCTCGTCTCGGATGCCGGCGTGAAGGGCGATGCCGTGGAGGCGCCGACCTCGCAGACGCTGACCGTCGAGGTCAACGGTCGGAGGTTCGAGGTCAAGACGCTGCTGCCGGAAGGCTTCGTCGGCGCACCGGCGGCTGCGGGCGGCGGTGGCGCGTCCGGCCGGAAGGCTCCGAAGCCCAAGTCCGCGGCGTCCTCGGGTGGCGGTGGCAACGGCACGATCACCGCGCCGATGCAGGGCACCATCGTCAAGGTCACCGTTGCCATCGGCGACACGGTCGAGGTCGGCCAGTCGGTGCTCGTGCTCGAGGCGATGAAGATGGAGAACCACATCAACGCCGAGCAGGGTGGAACGGTCAAGGACATCCGGGTGCAGGGCGGCGACACCGTCACCGCCGGCGACGTCCTCGTCGTCATCGAGTAACTCCCGACGCTCTCATCGCGACCTGCGCATAGCGTCGTCGGGATGAGTACGCCGCTGGTCTGGGTCGACGCGTTCACCGACGTTGCGTTCCGCGGCAACCCCGCGGCGGTGTGTCTGCTGGACGCGCCGGCCGACGACGGCTGGATGCAAGCGCTCGCCACCGAGATGAACCTGGCCGAGACCGCGTTCGTCGTCCCCCGCGCGGATGGTGACTTCGATCTGCGGTGGTTCACACCTCGTCGCGAGATCGAGCTCTGTGGGCACGCCACGCTCGCGTCGGCACACGTGCTGTTCGACACGGGACGCGCTCGTGACCACGTCGCGTTCCACACGATGTCCGGCGTCCTCACGTGTTCGGCCCGCGGCGCTCACATCGAAATGGACTTTCCGGCGAGCCCGCCACGACCCATCCCGATGCCCGAGGGTCTTGCCGCCGCGCTCGGGGTCACCGAGTGGGTCGCGGTCTCGGAGTCGGCCAACCGCTGGCAGGTTGTTGAACTCGAGTCCGAAGCCGCGGTGGTCGGCGTGCGTCCCGACTTCGCGGTGCTCGCCCAGATCGGCGCCGGTGCGGCCATCGTGACCGCACGCGCCCACACGCCTGGCGCCGACATCGCGTCCCGCGTCTTCGTGCCCGGCGCCGGTATCGACGAGGACGCGGTGACCGGCAGTGCGCACTGCGCGCTCGTTCCCTACTGGGCGGACCAGCTCGGTCGAACGGAGCTCGTCGCGTACCAAGCGTCGGCACGCGGCGGCACCTTGTACTGCCGCCTGGCCGGCGACCGCGTGTTCCTCTCCGGCGCCGCGGTCACCATCCTTCGTTCCGAACTCCAGGTGTAGTGGCGAACGTGTACCGCACCACCGCTCACCTCTACGACCTCATCTACGAGGCCAACGGCAAGGACTACGCGGCCGAGTCGGAGACGATCCGGGACATCATCACGACAAGGGTGCCGCACGCGAGGTCGCTGCTCGACGTGGGGTGCGGAACCGGTCGTCATCTCCGTCACCTCCAATCGAGCTACGAAGTCGTCGGTCTCGATCTCGACCCTTCGATGCTCGAGTGCGCGCGGCAACAGGTCCCCGAAGTGTCGCTCGTCGAAGCCGACATGCGGACCTTCGACCTCGGCCGAACCTTCGACGTGGTGATCTGCCTGTTCAGCTCGATCGGCTACCTCGAGTCGACGGCGGATCTCAATGCTGCGATCACCACGATGACGAACCAGCTCGCGCTCGGCGGGGTGCTGATCGTCGACGGCTGGTTGCGGCCCGACGCCTGGATCGGCGGAGGCACGACCCACCTCGAAACCGCGGTCACGCCCGAGATCAAGGTCGCACGGGTCGGCCAGTCGCGTCGAGACGGAATGACCACGTATCTCGACATGCAGTATCTGGTCGCGTCCGCCGACGGCGTGGAACATCTCGTCGATCATCATGTGCTCACGATGTTCGACCCGGAGCAGTACGAACAAGCGTTGCAACGCGCCGGCCTGACCTTCGAGGTCGTGGCAGGTCCGAACCCCGGTCGCGACCGCTACGTCGCGACGCGGCCGTAACACGTGGGTCTGGCCGCCTTCATCCCGCCACCCTCGTGTTCTGTGTCGCCACGCGATAACGACTGCGCACGCGTCGGCCTAGGGGCCGGCGAGGTGGATGTCGGGTGGTTCGAGGTCGAGGTGGGTGTGTTCGAGGGTGGGACAGACTTCGGTGCCGTCAGTCCGGAAGACTCGGAAGGTGGTCTGGTCCCAGACGATCTGCCAGTCGGGATGTCGATGCAAGAAATGGTGATGTCGACTGCACAGCAGCACACCGTTCGCGTAGCTCGTCTCACCGCCGTGTTCCCAATATTTGACGTGGTGGGCTTCACACCATCCGGGAGGGATCTCACACCCCGGCCACCGGCAATGCTGATCTCGCGCGGCGATCCGGCGCCGTAACCACCGCGGGTAGGTCCGAGTCTCGGTCCCCACATTCACAGGCTTCGAATCCGGACCCAAGATCATCCGACTGATCGTGCAATCACACAGGAGTGTTTCGATGTCTGAGGGTGGGAGACTGCCGATGAACGACCCGTCCATCTGCCCGAACCGGACCAACGCTTCACG
>JANLTQ010000239.1:0-1869 GCA_031363005.1 Acidimicrobiia bacterium
ATCGGCGGCGCCGCCGAGCCCGTGGTGTAGGTGATCGGCGTCACCGTGTCCGGCGTGCCGTCGATCGTCACGCCGGAGTTCGACGGATCCGAGTACTTCAGTCCGGTGGTGTTGGTGATGTAGTCGTCGGCGCTGCCGTAACCGGGCAGTCCCGCGTGACCGCGGATGTCGGTGATGAGGTCTTCGCGGTCGGGATAGAAGATGTGCGTGTTGACCGTATAGAGGTAGCTGTTCGCGCCGAGGTAGGAACGGATTGCGCGCACCGGCCCCGAGATATTGACGATGAATGCACCCTCGCCCGGGTTGTTCGCGCCGCCGTCGAACGTGTCCTCGGACCGGCTGCAGCCGACGGTCACGTAGAAATGTGTCCGGTCGAGGATTGCCGCGCCGGACGCGTTGCCCGCGGTGACCGCGAGGCCGTTGTTGAGCCACCGGTCCGCGAACGCCTGGCGGTAGGAAGGCGTGATGACGGTCGAGCGTTCGGGGTTGAAGCCCCACGAGTTGTTCGGGCTCAGCGACGCGGCGCCCATCTTGTAGGTCGTGAGGTACGCACCGGAATCGAGGCTGAACGTGTAGTTGACGCCGGTGGTGCCCGCGCTCCCGCCGGTGAGCGTGGCGCTGCGGAACACGTACGCGTAGCCAACGCCGTTGGTCGCGAGCGGGTCGTTCGCTCTCACTTCCTCGCGCGTGCTCGCATCCACACCACTCGGCGCCGCAACCGAACCGTCAGCCTGCTTGCCGGTGTCGTTGGCGAGAAGTGAGAGCTCGTCGTTGGCGTCGAACGTCGGGTCCGTGTCACTCGGCGTGTAGGTGGGCATCGACGTGTAGCCCGCAGTGAGGTTCGCAGGTGGCGTGTACACCAACATCTTGTAGGGCGTCTGCGTGCCGGCGAGCACCGGCCAGATGTTGGTGGGCCGGTGGTAGATCTGACCGGGGTTCACGAGATCACGCTCGTCGACCTGTACCGGGATCTGATGCCACGCGTTCCCGTCCCACGCGAATCCGACCACGCGCATCGGATCGGCGCCGGTGAGCTTGGGCAACGCGGCGCCGTCGAGCACGACGGGATCGGACGGACGGCTGATCGTCGCGCCGAACCGGGTGCACGCAGTGAGAACGAGCAGCGCCGGCAGCAGAACGGCGATGGCGATGACGTTTCGGCGGCGATGGCGCATCGGTTCTCCCAAGATGGCGTTCGGCGGGCAACGGTAGACGCTTCGGATCCGACCGCTCCCGCGATCGGACGCGCGTCGGGGTGACAGCGGAGCGCCACGCGGCGAGACTCGGCCGCATGGACATCGCAGACTTCGCCGAAGTGGCGGTCGAGTTCCGCCGCCGCATCGAGCAGACCCAGTGGGCCACGATGACGACAGTGGACTCGCGCAACCGGCCGCGCGGGCGGCTCGTCCATCCGGTGTGGGAGGAACCGGTCGGCTGGTTGGCCACCGGTCGTCACTCGTTCAAGGCGCAGCACCTCGAACGAAACCCCTTCGTCTCGCTCGCGTACTGGGACCAGGCGCACGAGCAGGTCTACGCGGAGTGTCGCGCCACCTGGGTGGACGACGACGCCGAACGTCAACGGCTCTGGAAGCTCTACGAGACCAAGCCCGAGGGCTACCCACTCGTTCACTTCTTCAAGTCGCCGACCCACCCCGAGTACGGGTTGCTCCGGCTCGATCCGTGGCGCATCGAACTCTGGAACGTCAAGGAGCTCTTCGCCGGGACGGCACCGACCGTCTGGCGTGCACCCGCGTCCTAGCCACGATCTTTGCCCTCACGCGGTTTGGGTCAGGAGACGCCGAACCCGACGACTCTGGCTGCGTGAACACGAACTCCACGCCTCGGGACGTGGCCTACGTCGGGTGGCTC
>JANLTQ010000266.1:0-5496 GCA_031363005.1 Acidimicrobiia bacterium
ACCCGTTCGAGCACTTTCCGAGATCCGAACCACGCACTCACCGAATCGGCAAGGAGAAACGAGCCCTGCCGCGGCGTGACTGCGGCGCGAGCGTCTGCGGTCTCGGCCGCGAACATCTCATCGACCGAGGGCGAGCCGGGAAGGGGCCCGGGCCGGGCCGTCAGTGCGCTGTCGAGATTCATCGAGTTGCCTTTCGTCGGCCGCGTCCGAGGACACGTGCGAGGGTGAACAGGAACAGCACCAACACCACGAGGACCAACGCTCCGGTCCACGCACGCGCGATCTGGGTTTCGTTCGGGCTGCGAATGAGCTTCAGGATGAAGAGTGGAAGGTCGTCTTGATTGGCGCTGAACACGTTCCAGTTGAGGGCCGAGGATCCGAGAACGGTCAGCACCATGGGCGCGGTCTCACCGATGGCACGCGCGGTTCCGAGGATCGCGGCAGAGATCAGTCCGCTGCGCGCGTTCGGCAACACCACGCGCAACACGGTCTTCCATTGCGGCGCGCCCAACGCCAGCGACGCCTCCCGCAGGCTGTCCGGCACGATGCGCAACATTTCTTCCGACGCGCGGGTGACCGTCGGGACGAACAACACGAGCAGGGCCATGGATCCGGCGAAGCCCGAGAAGCCCTTGCCCAGTTCCACCACCCAGAAGGAGTACACGAAGAGTCCGGCCACAATCGACGGCAACCCGCTCATCGAGTCGATGACGAACCGCACGCCGCGCGCCATCCGGCCCTTGACCTCGTTGAGGTAGATGGCGGTGAGAATCGCGAGCGGGATGGCGACGACGGCGGCGAGGCCAACCTGTTCCAACGTTCCGACGATCGAGTGGAACGCGCCGCCGCCCTTGTCCTGCGGGCCCACGCTCTCGAGCGTCTCGGTGAAGAATCCGGCGTCGAGGTACTTCGTCCCCTTGGAGACGACGAAGTAGATGATCATCACCAGTGGCACAAAGGCCAAGGTTGCGCCGGTCGCCATCACCACGGTCATCACCCGGTCGGTCGCCACCAGCTGCCCATGGACGGCGCGCGCCACGCTGCGGTACACGAGCAAGAACGTGACGTACCAGATGATCACGGCGCCGAGCGCGCCGTTCCACGCGACGGCGCTGAACAACAGCCACGTGAACGCAGCAGCCGAGACGGCGGAGGCAGCGATCTCGGCGGCGTCAATCGCATGGAAGCGCTGCGTCGAGATAGGGACATCGTCGGCCGCGTTCGCCGGGAAACCGGCGATTGCGTCGCGGTCGTCCAGGTCCATCATCGTGAAGACGCCTGTGCACTCTTGCTGCGCGACACGACGAACCGAGCCATCGAGTTTACGAACAGCGTCAGCACGAACAACGCGAGTCCGATCGCCATCAGGGCTTGGCGGTGCGACAGATCGGCTTCGTTGAACTCGTTGAAGATCGTGCTCGCCACCGTCGACCCGCCGGGCTTGATGATGCTCGCCTGGATCTTGAAGAGAGGTGAGAGGATCAAGGCGATCGCCACCGTCTCGCCGAGGGCTCGTCCCAAACCGAGCATCGCCCCGCCAATGATGCCGCTGCGCCCGAACGGCAGGATGACCTGGCGCACCATTCCCCACCGAGTGCCGCCGAGACCGAGGGCCGCTTCACACTGATCACGCGGCACCTGGGCGATCACCTCCCGCACGACCGACGTCGTGATCGGCACCACCATGATCGCCAAGACCAGCGACGCCATGAACACGGAGTTGGTGTAGAGGCCTCCGTCGGCCTGGAACAACGGGATCCAGCCCAAGTGCCGGGCAAGCCAACCGGCCGTCCCGTTCATGTTCGGCATCACGTAGAAGAAGCCCCAGAGTCCGAAGATGATGCTCGGGAACGCCGCGAGCAGGTCGATGAGGCCGGTGAAGAACGAGCGCATCTGCTTCGGCGCGTATTCGTTGATCAGCACGGCGGTCGCCACCGAGATCGGCACCGCAAGCACCATCGCGATGCCCGAGACGAGCACGGTGCCGTAGAGCAGGCCCGCCACGCCGTAGCTCGGTTTGAGGCCAACCGGCTGCCACTTCGTGCTCGTCAAGAAGTTTCCGAGGCCCACCTTCGAGATCGCCGGCCACCCGTTGACGATCAGGAACAGCGCGATCAAGCCGATCAGCACGAAGACGAAGACACCGGCGCCGCTGGTAAGACGTCGAAAGACATCGTCGCCGCGGGTCCGAGACGCGCCGAAGTCGCGCGGCTGGTCTTCCAGGTACGGAGCGGTCGGAGCAGAAATCGCCATCTCCCCCGAGATTGTCGACTGCGCTCGCCGGTGTCAGGCTCCGGCGGGTGAAGAACAGGCGAACATTCAGCGACGCAACCCGCCACACCACCACCGGGTTACGCACGAGCGACCACCAGGCAAACACTGATCGGACAAATGCCGTTCGCCTTGACCGGCCCGATCCGCTCCCGCCACTCTGACCCGCACAAGCGTCCGCCCACCCCGCCGTCGATGTTCGACCTCGACCGCGCGGTGATGGCGGAGCGAAGTCGAGTCCGACGAACCCGGGGAAGCCATCAGCGTGAGAGCGACCAACACCGCGCCAAGAACAAGTCGCTCAGCGCGACGTGCTCGGCGCAGCTACGTGGCCCGCCGCCGCTTGGGTCGTGCCGCCGCACTCCTGTGCGTGATCGGCACGGCGCTGTTGATCCCGAGTCTGTTCTTCGTCGACGTCGGGGGTGCGAGCGGATCCGTCACGGTATCCCCCGCCGCCGGCCTGACCGACGGCGCGACCGTGACCGTTTCCTGGACCGGGCGCACACCGAACGGCAGTCCGATCATCGAGCAGTGCAACGCTGCGCCGACCAACCCGGCGACCGACTGCGACTTCTTGACCCTCGTTGTTTCCGAAACAAACGGCACCGGGGCCGGCTCCGACACCTTCACGGTGTTCGGCGGGCTCGGACCGAGTCGCGGCTTCGCGTGCGACGTTCAAAACGCGTGCACCATTCGAGTCGCGGACGACCCGGCCGATGTCAGCACCGGCGCGCAGGCGCCGATCACGTTCTCGACCACGGCAACCACGACCTCGAGTTCGTCCTCGACCTCGTCGACATCGGGCGCTACCACCAGCAGCTCGTCGAGCACCTCGAGTACATCGAGCACGTCCACCACCTCGATTCCGGATGGTTCGACCACGACCACCACTCCGGGCGACTCCACCACGACGACGAGTGACCCGACGTCGGTCCTCGGAACGGATGCCAGCAACTCAGGCAGCGGTGGCAGTAGCGGATCCGGCGACGGGTTGGTGCTCGCGTTCACGGGCACCGCGTTGCACCTCCCGTACACGCTCTTTGCCGGGGCACTGTTCTTCATCGTCGGCCTCGGGCTGCGCCGCTTCGCTCTCGCCGACATCTGATCGACGCCCGATGACGCAGCTGCTCGAACCCCACGCCGGGGTCCGACCGCGCCCGTCGCCCTCCACCGCGTCACCCGAACCGGCGCGTCGCTCCCGTTCGACGCTGACCGTTTTCGTGACCGCGTGCGTCGCCTACCTCGTAGCGGGATGGCAGCTCGCGATCGAACACCACGCCATTGTCTTCGATGCCATGGCGCGCGTCGCAAATGCCTCGTACATGATCTCCAGTCGAGATCCCCATCTGGCCGCCGTCGGATTCGTCTGGAATCCGCTGCCTTCTTTTGCCGCGCTGCCGTTTCTTGCCCTGAGTCCCTGGTTCCCCGAACTCCGGACCCTGGCCTTTGCCGGCAACATTGTCTCGGCCATCTTCATGGCAGGAAGCGTGGCCGTGATCTGGCAGATTCTTCGCGAACTCCGGATCACATCCTTCGTCGCGGTGGCGCTGACGCTGCTCTACGCCGTTCATCCGATGATCCTCGAGTACGGCGCCAACGGGGCCAGCGAAGCAACCCTCGTGTTCTTCCTGGCGCTGACCTGTCTCGGGTTGATGCGATGGTTGGAACGGCGAGACCTCAACTCCCTCCTGCTCGTCGGGACTGCGCTGGCGTTCGGCTACTTGAGTCGGCAAGAATTTCTCGCGGCCGGCGGAGCGTCGCTGGTCCTGATTCTCGTCTGCACCTATCGCGACGCACTTGGAAGCCCGCAACGTCGCCGATGGACCGCCCTGACCGAAGCCGCCGTGGCGGGTTTGCCGTTCGCGCTTGCGGTTGCGTGCTGGGCGGGGAGTGCGTTCATGATCGTCGGAACGGCGACGTCCTACCTCGACGTCAATGCCCTGCAGGTCAGCGCCTCGAGGTCGGGTATCGCGGCCGTGTCGGGGGGTGCGGACGCTTTCCATCGGCTCGGCTTCTTCCTCGGCCAGCTGCTGCTCTTGGAACCGCTGTGGAGCGTCATCGTGGTCACTGCGCTCGCGGTGGCGTGGCGGCGCAGGGATCCCCGGATTTTTGCGCCGCTCGTGACCTTCGGCGCCGTCGCCGGCGCGCAAGGCGTCCTGTTCGGCGCCGGATCGACGTTCGGTTGGATGCGCTTCGCCATCACCGTGGTCCCGCTCACCGTCGTCTGTTCCGGCCTCCTCGTGAGTACCCGGAGTGAGCCGACTCCGCGGGTCGCCGTACGGACCCGCCGACGAGCGCGGAGGGTTTCCACCGGGGTCCTGACGGCCGGAGCAATTGTCGCGGCGGTGGTGGCGATCCCGAGCGCCGTCAGCGGTATGACCACCGAGCGGTTCGGTCGGGAGGAAGGCGCCTCCGTCCACTTGCTGCCCGGCTACGGCTGGGCACCGACCGGCGCCAGCTACATCCGGCCCCACGCGCTCGATGGATTTGAAGGAATCGCCCGCTACTTCGACCGGCAACACCTGCGGGATGGTTCGGTACTGACCGACAACACGACGACGTTCCCGCTGATCCTGGCGTCGAAACGGCCCCGGCAGTTCATCATTCCGTCCGACTACGACTTCGAGCGCAGCGTCGCCGACCCGGCATCCTTCAAGGTGAAGTACCTCCTGCTCAGCAACGGCCAAACCGACGCACTCCGATCCAGCTATCCCATTGCCGGCGTCGGCCGGAAGGCCCGTCTTTCGGTCGGGACCTTCGTTCGGTCCTTTGACGCCGGTCCCTTCCAGCTGTACCTGTTTCGAGTCACTCACAGCATCACCGGGTGACGAGGACTCAGGTTGGCCGCATCGAAGACCGGACGCGCCGCCAGGAAGATTCGGCTCGATGCTGGGCGGCGGCCACCTGTCGGCCATCTCCGCGTCATCCCCGATCGGTACAAATACAGGGTCACATCCAATCGATCCAGGATGCTGCTCATGACCTTTACCCTCGACACCCCACACCGCTCCGCACCGGCAGACGGCGAATCGGTGGCACTCACCGTCATCGTCCCGACACGCAATGAGCACGACACCGTCGACGAACTCGTGGAGCGCATTCGGCGAACACTCGGATCAACTGGCATCCGATACGAAATCCTGTTCGTTGACGATTCCGACGACCAGACTCCCGAGACAATCGCGGCCCACGCAGCCACCGGTTCTCCGGTCCGGCTGCTTCACC
>JANLTQ010000299.1:0-6559 GCA_031363005.1 Acidimicrobiia bacterium
GTGTTGGGGAAGATCACCTCGGCGACGACACCGTCGGCTTCCATCTCGCGCAGCCGGCGCTCGGAGCTCCAGTTGCGGTCGGCGTCGGCCCCGGTGGTGTCGTCGTAGGGGTTCTCGAAGTCTGCGGCCCACGCGTCGAACTCGCGGTGGTACTTCGACGCGAGGAACGGCTTGTAGCCGTCGATGCTCGCGCCGCCGTGACAGTCCGCAGAGACGACGACGTACTTGCTGGTGGTGGCACCCATGTGCACTCCCTTCTCGACGACGCCTCAGGACCGGCGCGGTCCGCCGCGGTCGCCGGGCCAACGGCTCCCGCTGATGACATCGGCGTACGGCCAGAACGCGTCGGGATCGAGGGGGCCGGCGTTGGTGATGACCCGCGCCTTCGGTTGGTGGGTGACGAGTTGCGCATTGCCGGGTTCGACGATCGGCAGGTAGCGGGCGATCGGGTCCCATGGGCTGTCCAGGAGTGACAGCGTGCCGTCGACGGTCTCGAGGTGCTGTTGTTCGAACGTGGTCGCAACGTCCACCACGTGCGGCGGGAAGTCGTAGGCGCCGCTGGCACCGCCGATGGCGCGTGAGTACTTCGTCCACCACTCGTGTTCGGTGAAGTCGCCGGGACGCGGCGGGGTGGTCCCGCTGGTCCGGCCGCTGAACTCGACGAACGTGTAGCCCTGGTGGGTGGCGCGGGCGGTGACCGCGTCGCCGAGGCGGAAGAGCGAGATGTCGCAGAGGAACTTCGGCTGACCGTTGGTCTCGGCGCTGATGTGGACCGCGGCTTCCTGGTCGATGCCGAGGCCGAGGCTGTAGTGGCCTTCAACGCCCTTCCACGCCGCCGGCACTTTCACGCTCACGCCGTACTCGGGTTCACCCAAGACGGGGACGCAGTAGAAGCCGACGGTCACCGTGGGATCGAGCGGTTCGATCCCGGGTGGGAGCAACGGCGCGATGTTCGCCGGGTCGGTGGTGTAGGTAACGACGAGCTTGGGCCACCCCGAAACCTCGCCGGGCTTCGACTGGGGAGCTTCTGTCGTTGCAGCGTCGCTCATGGTGGTTCCTCGTTTCAGGGAAGTCAGGCGGGGACGAAATGGTCGACGACTGCGCGCAGCGTCACGGCCGAGAGCGCATCGAGGTCCGACGCCGTGCGCAGGGCCTTGCGGGTCGCGGGAGTGATCTGCGCATCGGTCGTGGCCCAGAGCGCGTCCGGGCGGTAGTCGGGTGGCGACGCCGACACGTCGCGCAGTGCGATCACGAGCGCGCCGACGATGGCGCTGAGGATCGCGCGGCTGGCTTCGGCGGCGTCTCGTCCGACGAGGCCGGCGGCTTCGAGTTCCATCACCAGCGCGGCTTCGAGGTGGTGGGTGAGCAACGACGACATGCCGGCCTGGTGCGCAAGGGAAGTGATGGCACGGTGCTCGATCGAGCTGGTCCAGATGTGGCGCGCGGCGCGATAGACGCGTTCGCGCGCGGTCTTGCCCGTGACCTTGATCTCGGCGAGTCGGCTCGATTGCATCCGGACGACTTCCGAGATGAGCTCGTCGCGATTTGCGATGTGCCAGTAGATGGTGGGGGTGCCGACATCGAGCTCGGTGGCGAGGCGGCGCATGGTGAGCGCAGCCGGACCGTCGCGTTCCACGAGGACGAGAGCCGCGGCCACGATGTCTTCCCGTTCGAGGCCGGTGCGACGACCGGCGCGGTCGGTGGCGTCCGAAGCGGGGAGTGCTGCGGTCTTCGCCATGGCGGTTGCACATCCCCTTCGTCTCTGTAACAGTGTCATAGGACTCTAGGACACCGTCACAGAATCGGCAAGGGGACTGCGTCATGGGAAATCCAGTGGACGGCATCGACCAGAGCAACGCCCCGTATGTGATCGTGTCGTCGGACACGCACGCGGGCCTGTACGTGGAGGACTACCGCCCGTACCTCGAGAGTTCGGTGCACGCCGAGTTCGACGAGTGGCTCGCGACGCGCCACGAACACCGCGCCATGGTCGAGGAGCTGAACGGCGAGTACGTCGAGCAGTGGGAGAGCGACAACGAGGTCGGCCTCAAGGGTGCGTTCGATCCCACCATCCGGGACAAGACGCTCGACACCGACGGCGTGGCCGGCGAAGTGATCTTCGCCGACGGTGACGCGGTGACGGGAATGGAGGCACCGCCGTTCGGTGCCGGGTTGCACGCCGGTCAGATCGTCGATCCGCGTCTGGCGTGGGCGGGCGCGCGGGCGCACAATCGGTGGCTCGAAGAGTTCTGCGCGACCAACCCGCCGCGTCGCGCCGGAGTGGCGCTCGTGCCGATCACGCACGGGGTCGACGAAGCGGACAAAGAAGTCGAGGCACTCGCGGGGAAGCCGGGGATCAAGGGCATCATGATCCCGACGATGTGGCACGACGCACCGTCGTACGGTCATCCGTCCTATGACCCGGTGTGGGCGGCGTGCGCGGCGGCCGGGCTCGTGGTGCACACGCACTCGGGCGAGGCGGACACCGAGTCCTACAACGAGAACATGGCGCAGTACATGCTCGAGGTCGCGTTCTGGACGCACCGCACGCTGTGGCAACTGCTGCTCGCCGGGAAATTCGACCAGTTCCCGAACCTCAAGTACGCGCCCGTCGAGTGTGGGTCGTGGTGGGTCGGCGACCTCCTGTTCAAGACCGACGTGATGTTTGGTGGTTCGAACTGGAAGGTCAAGAAGATGTCCTCTCAGACCAAGGGTCTGATCCAGCGGCTGCCGTCGGAGTACGTGGGGACGAACGTGTTCATCGGCGCGTCGGCGATGAGCAAGCCGGAGTTGCGGCGCCGCTACGCGAACGGGCTCGACGCGTTGATGTGGGGGACCGACTATCCCCACCCCGAAGGAACGTGGCCGAACACGGCGACTCGGCTGTCGACGGATTTCCAGGCGATCCCGGTGGAGGAGACCCGCCTGCTCCTCGGGCTGAATGCGATCCGGTGTTACGACCTCGACGCGGACGCGCTCGGCGCGATCGCCGCGGACATCGGGCCTACTCCTGAGCAACTCAACCAGGACCTCTCGCTCCGCACGCCACCCAACGCAATCCGCGAGGCCCGCTTCTGGTTCGACGACTACGGCATTGCCTGAGGCTGCGCCAATGAGAACCAACCCGGACTTCGGATTCCAACACCGTGGCGCAGCCGGGGCCCGAGCGGCCCGGCCCGCAGGGCCAAGAGCGGGAAAGTAGGTAGGGGATGAAGACTCCGCTGGAGATCGACGGCATGGTGGCGGTGGTCACCGGGGGTGCCGGTGGGATCGGCCGCGGGATCGTCGGGGCGTTGCTGCGCGCCGGTTCGACTGTGGTCATCGCCGACGTCGAGCAGTCCGCGATCGACGCCGCGATCGCCGAACTGTCCTCGCTCGGATCGGTGTCCGGTCACCGCACTGACGTGAGTGACGAGCGGTCCGTCGCCGAACTCGCCGACGCGGTCTTCGCGATGCATGGCCGGTGCAACCTCCTCTACAACAACGCGGGCGTCACCTCGGGCGGTGGCGGCAAACCGTGGCAGCAGGAGCCAAACGACTGGCGATGGTGCTTCGGCGTGAACGTGTTCGGCATGGCGTTCTGCGTGTCGGAGTTCGTGCCGCGCATGATCGAAGGTGGCGAGCCCGGGCAGGTGATCAACACGTCGTCCGGCGACGGTGGGTTCGCACCGGTACCGATTGCGTCGGTGTATGCGGCGTCGAAAGCGGCGGTGAGTTGCTTCACGGAAGCGCTCCATCACAACCTCGTGTCCGAGAACACGGAGCTACGCGCATCGGTGTTCTATCCGTCGGGCGGGCTGCTGCGGACTGGCCTCTTCACCGCAAGCCGCAACCGACCGGAGAACCTGCAACGCCAGGGTGAGGGCACCGGACGTACCGGGATGACCTTCGACCAGATGAAGGGCATGCTCGCGAAGGCGGGGCGCGATGTGACCGAAGCCGATCTCGACGACCTCGGCGACTTCGTGGTGAGCGAGACCGCGGCCCGCCGCTACATCATTGGGCGCAATCTCGACGACACCGTCGAACTGCTCCACCGCCGTGCCGACGCCATCGGCGCGCGGGAGGTCCCGCCCCACCACGGCATGCCCACCTAAGCGCGCCCGAAACCCACCGTCTGGCGTCACCAGCGCCGAGTGGTTCGGCACGAACGACGCCGGAGTGTGGGTGGAAGGTGTGGGTTAGCGGTCGCGGAAGCCTTTGCCGGCGAGGATCTTCGGGGCGCATTTCTCGACCCGCGACACCCGGGTTGCGGCCTGCTTCGCCTCGCCGATGTGGAGGTTGTACTCCCGTCGGCGACCGGGGGTCAGCGCTTCGAACGCAGTCTTGAACTTCTTGTCCGTGTCGAGTCGTTCCTGGAGTTCGGCGACGAAGACGACCTCGGGCGCCGGTCCCACCTCCAGGCCCGCCTCCTCGACGTCGATCGCGTCGGCGATGTAGGCCTTCACGGTCTTGGTGAGCCGTTTTACGTCGGCCACCGACCGGAAGCACATCCGCAGCGCGGAGCGAGAGTTCGGACCCTGCGATTCGAGCACGCCGGCGGGATCATTCATCAGCGCGCCCTTGAAGAACATCAGCGCGAGGAAATCCTTCATCTCCTGCATGATGACAATGTTCGTGTCGTCGTGGCTGTAACAGGGCTTGCCCCACTTGATGTCCTCGGTGAGCCCGCACTTCAGCAGGATCGGCCGCAGCGCGGTCATCTCGTCCGGCCACTGCTCGGAGCGATCGATGTACGCGTCGACTTTGGGATTCACCGGGTCTCCGATCTGAAAGGTTGTAAGACGGCTTCGTCCCAACGAGTCTTTCATGGGCGCGCTGCGGCGATTCGAGGCCAGGATTCGCTCGGTCGTTCGCGCCTACGATCCGGGCGAGTTGGTCCGACGGGGGGAGACCACGTGGCGACGTATCTGGTGACCGGTGCATCGGGATTTCTCGGTGGTGAGTTGGTCGGGCGATTGCTTGCCCGCGACGACGCGCACATCCACGCGCTGGTGCGTCCGTCGTCCCAATCGCGGCTCGCGGCCAAGTTGCGCAAGTGGCCGGGTGGTGCCGACGTGGAGCCGCAAGTCGGTGACCTGAACCAGCCGTTGCTGGGTCTGAGCGACGCGTCGATCGATCGACTGGCCGGCACCGTCGATCACCTGGTCCACCTCGCGGCGATCTACGACATGACCGCGGATGACGAGGCCAACGAAGCCGCCAACGTGGGTGGCACCGCCAATGTGGTCGAGCTCGCCAACCGCCTCGGCGTCGGTTGCCTCCATCACGTGTCGTCCATCGCGGTGTCCGGTGAGTACGCGGGGGTCTTCACCGAGGAGATGTTTGCCGAAGGTCAGGACCTGCCGTCGGCCTACCACCGCACGAAGTACGAGGCCGAGCGGCTCGTGCGCGAGCAGGCGACTGTCCCGTGGCGGGTGTACCGGCCGGCGATCGTCGTCGGCGATTCACGCACCGGACTCATCGACAAGATCGACGGTCCGTACTACCTCTTCGAGCTGATCCGTCGGCTCTCGGTGCTGCCGGGTTGGCTGCGACTTCCTGGTCCCGACCTCGGCGCCACCAACCTGGTGCCGGTGGACTACGTAGTGGACGCGATGGATCACCTCATGCACGTCGACGGGCTCGACGGCCGCGCGTTTCATCTCGCGAATCCCAAGCCCCAGCCCGTTCACCACGTGTTCAACGCGTTCGCCGCCGCGGCGGGTGCGCCGAAGTTGGTGGCGACGGTTGGCACGGGCGGTGTCGATGCGGCGATCGGTCTCGCCGGTCTGCTCGGGCGCGTGCCGGGGGTCGAGCTCGGACGTGACGTCGCGCTCGACCAGGTGGGCATTCCGCTCGAGGTCTTGCCGCACGTGGCGTTCGCAGGACAGTTCGATTCCACGGCGACGCGCGCGGCGCTCGAGGGCTCCGAGATCGAGGTCCCGAAGCTGCGGGCGTACGCGCCTGTCCTGTGGCGGTATTGGGAGGACAACCTCGACCGTGACCGCGCCCGCCGCCCTCGTCCCGGCGGAAAGCTCGCGGGTCGGCGGGTGGTCATCACCGGTGCGTCCTCGGGGATCGGTCGCGCCACGGCGCTGCAGGTCGCCCAGCACGGTGGGGTGCCGATCCTCGTTGCCCGCCGGGCCGAGGCGTTGGATGACGTGCGCAAAGAGGTCGAGCTCGCCGGTGGCCAAGCGTGGGTCTACGCGTGCGACATCACCGAAGAAGAATCCGTCGACACGTTGGTGAAGCAGCTGCTTACCGACCACGAGGCAATCGACATGCTCGTGAACAACGCGGGACGTTCGATCCGACGGTCGATCAAGTTGAGTTACGACCGGTTCCACGACTTCGAGCGCACGATGAGCCTCAACTATTTCGGGGCGGTCCGGCTGATCCTCGGCCTGTTGCCGCACATGACCGAGCGGCGGTTCGGGCACATCGTCAACGTCTCGTCGATTGGCGTCCAGACCAATCCGCCGCGCTTCTCCGCGTACGTCGCGTCGAAGGCGGCGCTCGACGCGTTCAGCCGCGTGGTGGCCACCGAAACGTTCGGCGATGGCGTGACCTTCACCAA
>JANLTQ010000342.1:0-6176 GCA_031363005.1 Acidimicrobiia bacterium
GTACAACTGCTCGCCGGCTCGGACCGCGATCTCCGCCGAGCCGCATCCGGCCCGAGCGTGTGGATGTTCGTGGGCGTCAACGGAGTGGGCAAGACCACGAGCATCGCCAAGCTCGCGCAACGCGAAGTGGACGCCGGTCACCGAGTGGTGCTCGCTGCCGCGGACACGTTCCGAGCCGCGGCGGCGGAGCAGTTGGCCACCTGGGCGGAACGCACCGGGTCCGAGATCGTGCGCGGCCAGGACGGCGCCGACCCGGGGTCCATCGTGTTCGACGCCATGAGTGCCGCCTCTACCCGCGGTGCCGATGTCGTGCTGGTGGACACCGCGGGTCGGCTGCACAACAAGGTCAACCTGATGGAGGAGTTGAAGAAACTTCGTCGCATCGTCGACCGGACCGAAGGCGCGCTGTGCGAGGTCCTCCTCGTCGTCGATGCCTCCACCGGACAGAACGGACTTACCCAAGCCCGCCAGTTCGCCGAGACCGTCGACATCACCGGCATCGTGCTCACGAAGCTCGACGGCACGGCCAAGGGCGGCATCGTCCTGGCGATTCAATCCGAGCTCGACATCCCCGTGAAGGCCGTGGGCGTCGGTGAAACCGCCGACGACCTGATCCCCTTCGACCCCGAAGACTTCATCGCCGCTCTCTTCTGACCAGCCCGCGCCCCAACCTCGCACTCTGGCGTCGCTCATGCCGACCAGCTCGGCGCTGGTGACGCCAGACGGTGGATTGAACAGCGCGCGGCGATCAGGTGGCGGCGGAGTCCAGGTGGAGTTGCTGGTAGAGGAAGTTGACGGTCTGGGTCACGATCACGTCGCGGAACTGCGTGTAGGGAACGTGGTCGGCGTCGGGGAAGGGCTGGAGGTTGACGTAAATGCCGGCTCCCAGCGACGCGAGCGCGGTCTCGACCGACCATCCGAACGGGATGATCGTGTCCACGGTTCCGTGGAAGAGCAGCGCCGGCGCGTCGCCCGGGCCGGTGTAGGCCGCGGCGCCCGGCACTCCGCCGGACAGTGAGATCGCCGCGCGGATCGTGGAACTCGGGGCGGGGTTGCCGCTCGTGCCCGGGTCATCGGAACGGTAGGCCGCGAGGAGCGCGGTGATGCCGCCGGCGGAACTGCCGGCCATCGCGATGCGATCGGCGTCGATCCGGTAGCGCGATTGATTGGCGCGCAGCCATCGGACTGCCGCTTGCGCGTCGTGCTGGGCCGCGTTCGCTGCCGCGAGGCAGGTGGGTGAGGTGCCGTTGGTGCCGGTGCAGCCGGCCGGTGCGAGCAGCCGATAGTTGATCGACACGGACACGATGCCCCGACGCCCGAGCGCACCGGCAAGATCGACGATCTCGGCACTGTCCTTGTTCCCGAACGAGAACGCGCCACTGTGAACGAGCACGACGGCCGGGCGCGCCGTGGCAGTGTCACCGTGGGGCTGGTAGAGGTCGAGCCGGAGGTCCTGCGCGTTCCCGTCGAGTCCGGGTGCCGAGCCGTAGGTGAGATCGACGGTCGGGTCGACCGTGCTGAAGATCTCGTCGCGATAGCGCAGTGGTGCGGGCCCGGGCGGGGCGGGGATGAGGGCGCATCCGGACATCGCCAACGCGACGGCTCCCGCCAGCAGGGTCGATGCGAGGCGTCCGTGCAGGGTGCGAATGATTCTCACGGACGGTCCTCGGCTCGGAAGTCCGCATCTTCTCACTCACCACTGGCTTGCGCGCTGGGTCCATCGGACGAGCGGCCTTGCGAGCCAGGACCCCGACACCCCGTCCATATACTCGGACGCTCATGTTCGATGCCCTCTCCGAACGATTCGACGGAATCTTCACGCGCCTGCGGAGCCGCGGGAAGCTGACCGAAGCCGACGTCGACGCCGTCGCCCGGGAGATCCGGCTCGCGCTGCTCGAGGCGGACGTCAACGTCAAGGTCGTCAAGGCGATGATCGCCCGGCTGAAGGAACGCGCCAACGGCGCAGAGGTGCAGAAGAGTCTGAGCCCGGCGCAACAGGTCATCAAGATCGTCCACGAGGAACTGATCACGACCCTCGGTGGTACGTCGGGCAAGCTGACCATGAGTTCCAAGCCGCCGACCGTCGTGATGATGTGCGGCCTCCAGGGCGCAGGAAAGACGACCGCCGCCGGCAAGCTGGCGCGTCAACTCAAGAGCCAAGGCCTTCACGTGCTCCTCGTCGCCGCGGACCTGCAACGCCCTGCTGCCGTCGAGCAACTGCGCGTCCTCGGACGCCGGGTTGACGTGCCGGTGTGGTCGGCGCCCGACGACGGCCCGCAGGACGCAGTCGAGGTGGCGCGCACCGCCCTCGACGAAGCCGCGCGCCTCGGGCGGAACGTGGTGATCGTCGATACTGCGGGCCGGTTGCAGATCGACACCGAACTCATGCTGGAGCTCAAGCAGGTCCGGGATGCGGTGAACCCGACGAACACCCTGTTGGTCGTCGACGCCATGACCGGTCAAGAAGCCGTGAACGTCGCCACCGCGTTCGACGACGCAGTGGGTCTCGACGGTGTGGTGCTTACCAAGATCGACGGTGACGCACGCGGTGGTGCGGCACTGAGCGTCAAGGAAGTGGTCGGGAAGCCGATCCTCTTCGTGGGTACCGGAGAGAAACTCGAGGACTTCGAACCGTTCCATCCTGATCGGATGGCGAGCCGCATCCTCGGCATGGGTGATGTCCTCACCCTGATCGAGAAAGCGGAGGCGACCTTCGACGCAGACGTCGCGCAGCGCGCCCAAGAGTCGATGAGTAAGGGTCAGTTCACCCTCGAGGACTTTCTCGAACAGATGCGCCAGGTCCGCAAGATGGGCCCGATCGGCAACATCATGAAGATGCTGCCGGGCATGCCGAAAGAACTCAAGGGCGCCGACCTCGACGAAGGTGAGATCGATCGCGTGGAGGCGATCATCTGCTCGATGACGCCGGCCGAGCGCCGTGATCCCACACTGATCAACGGCTCGCGCCGGGTGCGGATCGCGAAGGGGAGTGGCACCTCCACCTCCGAGGTGAACGCCCTGTTGAAGCAGTTCAAACAGGTCCAGCAGATGATGAAAGCGCTCACCGGCGGTGGCAAGCGCCCGAAGCTGCGAGGACTGTCCGGACTGGACCTGAGTCAGCTCCAGGCCGGCGAGTAGCGGCCCGGTAGTCCCGGACCGACATCCTCCGGGGTCGAACCGCTAGCCTTGCGGCCTTGCGTCGCCTGGCGACGTTGTCCCTTCTGGAAGGAAATCCCTGCACGTGTCCGTCAAAATTCGCCTCATGCGCGTAGGCAAGAAGAAGCAGCCGAGCTACCGGGTCGTCGTCGCCGACGGTCGGAGCCCGCGCGATGGCCGCTACATCGAGATCATCGGCCACTACCAGCCGCGTCAGGAGCCATCGGGCTTCGACATCCAGGAGGACAAAGTCCTCGACTGGCTGAGCAAGGGTGCCCAGCCGAGCGAGCAGGTGCACCGCCTCCTCGTCAACGCCGGGATCTGGGAGACCTACGAGTCTGGTCGCTCGTCGTTGTCGACGGCGGCCAAGGGCGCGCAGCGTCGGGCCAAGGGTCAGGCCGCCCTGCGTGCGGGCGAAGCCACCGCGAAGGCAGCCGCCGACGCACAGGCAGCGGCCGACGCCAAGGTTGCAGCTGCGGCAGCGGCTGAAGAGGCCAAGGCGGCTGCTGCGACCGCGGCTGAAGAGGCCAAGGCAGCCGCGGAAGCACCGGCTGCGGATGACGCGCCGGCCGCCGATGATGCGCCCCCCCCGGTTGAAGCCGCTGAGGACACCGACGCGTGAGCGACCACGACGAGAACGAGCGGGACGACAACGAGGCGGACCACGACGACTTCGAGGACGAGGTCGGCGGCGAAGGCAACCGGATCATCGGTGGTCGCGCCAAGGCCGTCGTCGAGCACATCACCCGTTCGATCGCGGACGAGCCTGACGCAATCGACGTCGACATGATCGAACGACGCGGCGAAGTTTCGTTGCTTGTTCACGCTGACAAGTCCGACATGGGTCGGTTGATCGGCAAGCGCGGTCGGGTCGTGCAGGCCCTGCGGCAGGTGACTCGCGCCGCGGGTGCTGCCGAGGGAATCCGCGCGTCGGTCGACATCGTCGAATAACTGGCCGTCCATGGCCGCGCGGCTCGAAGTAGGTCGCATCGGCCGGGCCCACGGGCTCCGCGGTGAGATTGCGGTCAGTCTCTCCACCGATCGTGAAGAACGGCTCGCGCCGGGATCGGTTCTCGGGATCGACGGACGCGAGTTGGTCGTCGTCCGTTCGCGTCCCCATCAACATCGCTGGCTCGTCACCTTCGAGGGCGTCGATGACCGCACGGCGGCGGAGGCACTCCAGGGCGAGTTGCTCTACGCCGATGCGCTGCCGACCGACGATGACGACGAGCTGTGGGTGCACGAACTCATCGGCGCATCGGTGCAGGACCGCGCGGGGAACTCGCTCGGGACGGTGATCGCGCTCGAAGCCAACCCGGCGAGCGATCTGCTGGTGCTCGACGGTGATCGGCTGCTCCCACTCGTGTTCCTCGTGCGCCACGAACCGGGGCTCGTGGTGGTGGATCCGCCGGCCGGACTTTGGGACTGACCCAGTGCGGATCGACGTCTTCACGATCTTTCTCGACTATCTGCGCACGCCCCTCGAGCTGTCGCTGATCGGCCGGGCGCGTGAGGCCGGACTCCTCGATCTCCAGCTGCACGACCCACGCGATTACACCGCGGACCGCCACCAAACCGTCGACGACGCCCCGTTCGGGGGTGGTCCGGGGATGGTCATGACCCCGGAACCGCTGTTCGCGGCGGTCGACGCCGTGGACCCGCCGCGTCCGCTCCTGCTCCTAGCGGCGGGTGGCGCCCGCTTCGACCAGGCGATGGCGCGCGACCTTGCGGCGACCGACGGCTTTTCGCTCCTGTGCGGGCGGTACGAAGGCGTCGATCAGCGGGTCGCCGACCACCTCTGCGACGGCGAGATCTCGGTCGCCGATGTCGTGCTGGCCGGCGGTGAAGCTGCCGCACTCGTCGTCATCGAAGCCGTCACTCGGCTGGTCCCCGGCGTGATGGGGAACGATCAGTCGGCCGTCGAGGAGTCGTTCTCCGCCGGCCGACTCGAGTATCCGCACTACACCCGGCCGGCGAAATTTCGAGAGTGGGCGGTTCCGGACGTCCTGCGATCGGGTGATCACGCCCGGATTGCGCGGTGGCGCCGAGCGGAGGCGCTGCGCCGGACGTTGGCTCGCCGTCCCGATCTGCTTCCCGGAGGAGTCGACGGGCTGGGACCGGACGATCGAGCGCTCCTGGACGAGTTCTCGATTCCGGACCCACCCGGCTAGCATCGTCACTCGCTTCCCACGGATCTTGCCGAAGGACTGAACGCGCCATGAAATCCACTGATCTGGTCGACCGCGTCGCATTACGTGACGACATCCCGGACTTCGGTCCCGGCGACACCGTCAAGGTGCACGTCCGCGTCGTCGAAGGCACCCGGCAGCGCGTCCAGGTCTTCCAGGGCGTGGTCATCGGCCGCAAGGGCGACGGCCTGCGCGAGACCTTCAAGGTCCGCAAGATCAGCTTCGGTGTCGGTGTGGAGCGGACGTTTCCCGTCCACTCGCCGATCGTCGCGCAGATCGAGGTTGCGACCCGCGGTGACGTGCGTCGGGCCAAGCTCTACTACCTGCGTGATCGCATCGGGAAGGCCGCGAAGATCAAAGAGAAGCGCTTCTGATTCCGCCCCACCCCCGTAGAATGTGAGCATGAGCGGAGCGGACTCGTGAGCGGGGAAGATCTCGAACGGTACGAAACCGAGATCGAACTGGCGCTCTACCGCGAGTACCGCGATGTCCTCCCGATGTTCGCCTACGTCGTGGAGACCGAGCGTCGGTTCTACCTGACCAACTCGGTGAAGATGGAGGCCCGGTCCGAAAACGGGTCGGTGTACTTCGAACTCGAACTCGCCGACGCCTGGGTGTGGGACATGTACCGGCCGGCGCGTTTCGTCGCCACCGTGCGGGTGGTGACGTTCAAAGACGTCAATATCGAGGAGCTCGCAGGCAAGGATCTGTGAACCGGCGCGCGCTCGGCGCACGCGGTGAGGTGCTCGCCGGCGATTGGTACCTCGAGCGGGGCTACACGATCCTCGATCGCAACTGGCGAACCCGCAGCGGTGAACTCGATCTGATCCT
>JANLTQ010000433.1:0-4446 GCA_031363005.1 Acidimicrobiia bacterium
CGGTATGAGCTGTTGCGTGCAGATCCCCTGGAGCGCAGCTGCGAGCTGCACGCGGACCTGCTGCTGCTGGTGCGCGGGGAACACGTCGATCACCCGGTCGATCGACTGCGGAGCATCCTGGGTGTGCAAGGTGGCGAACACGAGGTGGCCGGTCTCCGCGGCGGTGATGGCGATCTGCATCGTCTCGAGGTCGCGCATCTCGCCGACGAGGATCACGTCGGGGTCCTGGCGGAGCACGCTGCGCAGGGCGTTGGCGAACGAGCGGGTGTCCGAGCCCACCTCGCGCTGGTTGATCATCGAGCGCTTGTGCCGGTGGAGGAACTCGATCGGGTCCTCGACGGTCATGATGTGCAAGGCCTTCTCGCGGTTCACGATGTCGATCAAGGACGCGAGGGTGGTGCTCTTACCCGATCCGGTCGGACCCGTGACCAGCACGAGCCCGCGCGGCAGGTCGGCAAACGATCGAACGGTGGCCGGGATGCCGAGATCGTCGAAGGGCACGATCTCGTACGGGATGGCGCGCATCACGGCACCGACGTTGTCTCGTTGCAGAAAGACATTGACGCGGAACCGGCTCTTCCCCGGAAGCGAGTACGAGCAGTCGAGCTCGAGATCGTTCTCGAACTTCTCACGCTGCTTCTGGGTGAGGATCGCGTAGATCATCTCTCGGATCTGAGAGCCCGACAGTTTCTCGATGCCCTGAACCGGTTGGAGTTCGCCGTGCACTCGGATGACCGGCGGACTCCCGGCGGTGAGGTGCAGGTCCGAACCGTGTTGCTCCAAGACCTTGATGAGCAGGTCGTTGACGTGGGTGCCCTCGACCTCGTCCTCGACCGGATCGACGTCGCCGTGCGCACTGAGCGATGGTGACGCAGGACCGAACACCGAGTCGATGGCATGTTGGATCTCGTAGCGACCGGCCGCCGCCGGGATGATCTCGTATCCGGTCGCCGCACCGACCGCCTGCACCGAAGCGTCGTCACCCGGGTCGGGGAACGCGACGACGAGTTTCGTGCCGTCGAAGTCCACGCCGATGACCTGGTGTTCACGGGCGATGGGTTCGGGGACCGTCATCGCAGCATCGGGGTGCAGTGGTGTCTCGGTGAAGTCGATGAACCGCACCCCCACCGTCTCGGCGACGGCCGCGGTCAGGTCCTTCTCCGACACGAGGCCTTCTCGCCGCAGTACCGCAGGCAAGCCGTCGCCGGTGCGGCGCGACTCGGCCATCGCGATCGCCAAGTCGTCACGTGAGAGCACATGGCGCTCGACGAGAAACTCACCCAATACTCGAGATTGACTAGACAGCATGTTGGTGCCTCCTCGCTAGGCATATCGGCGGCCGTGTCGGGCGACTGAAGAGCCGACGCCACGAATCTGTCTCGAGCCAAGAACACACCTCAATCCGGTGGCGATCGCCGCCGATGGATCGCTTGTGATCCACGAAGTCGTCGGCACATCAGCCGCCCCCCCTCTCATCCGGCGCCGCATCGGCGATCTCTTCGTCGAACAGGGCATCATCGACGAGCAGCAACTCGCCGAGGCGCTCGATGTGCAGCGCCGGACCGGCGGACGACTCGGCGAGATCCTCATCGAACTCGGCTTCGTCACCTCGCTCGATTCCGCTCGCGTCCTCGCCGAGCGGCTGGGTATGGAGTTCATCGACCTGAACGCGCTGCCGGTGGACGAGATCCTCGCCCAGCGCATCCCGGAGGAAATCGCTCGCCGCTATCGAGCGATCCCGGTCGCCGAATCCGGTGGCGTGCTCAAGGTGGCGGTCGCCGACCCCACGGACGTCTTCGCGCTCGACGATCTCCAGGTGATCACCGGGTCGACGATCGTGCCCGTGGTCGGCGACCCGTCACAGATCCTCGCGTGCGCCAACCGCATTTGGACGAAACCCAGCATGGAGAGCCGCATCGACGATGCGGTCGACCTCGAGAGCCTCGAGCCCGAACATGTCCTGGTCGCCGAGACCGAAGACGCCCCGATCATTCGTCTCGTCGACGCGATGATCACGCAGGCGACCGAGGAACGCGCGTCAGACATCCACGTCGAACCGTCCGGCGAGCGCGTGCGCATTCGCTTCCGCGTCGACGGCGTGTTGCACGACGCGTCGTACACGCCGCGTGGCGTCTTGCGTCCGATCGTGAGCCGCCTGAAGGTCATGGCCGGTTGCGACATCTCCAACAGCCGCACCCCGCAGGATGGTCGGTTCTCCTTGGCGGGCAAAGGTCGTCACGTCGACGTGCGCATGACGACGCTGCCGACTGCGTCCGGCGAGGCGGTCGTGCTCCGTCTGCTCGACAAGTCGCAGGGAATACTGGAACTCGCGAAACTCGGTTTCGAAGCCGACGATCTGGCGCGCTACTCGCACTCCTACCATGCGTCCCAAGGTGCGATTCTCGCGGCCGGTCCCACCGGATCGGGGAAGACGTCCACCCTGTACGCGACGCTCGCGGAGCTCAACGACCCCACGCGCAGCATCGTGAGCGTGGAAGATCCCGTCGAGTACCACATGGACGGTATCAAGCAGATGCAGGTCGGGCGCCGTGGCACCGTCGGATTCGCCGGCGCCCTCCGGTCGATCCTGCGCGCCGACCCCGACGTCATCCTCGTCGGCGAGATCCGCGACTCCGAGACTGCGATGATCGCGGCCGAAGCTGCGTTGACCGGTCACCTCGTGCTGAGCACGATCCACACCCTCAGCGCCGCGACCGTGCCGGTCCGCCTCATCGAGATGGGCGTCGAGCCCTACTTGGTGACGTCCTCGCTGCAGTGTGTGGTCGCCCAACGTCTGGCTCGCAAGCTCTGCCCGACGTGCATGACGATGAGCGCACCGAGCGAGGACGAGGCGGAGTTCTTACACGTTCCGGGCGTCGATCCGGCGAGCGAAGTCGGACGCCCGGTCGGGTGTCCCGCCTGCGCCAACACCGGCTACCGCGGGCGCATGGCGATCTATGAGGACTTGACGCTCGACGACGAGATCCGCGCCTTGATCGCCCAACGGACTGCCGGCCCCGAGCTTCAGCGGATCGCCGTGCAGAACGGTATGCGCACCCTGCGCGTCGCCGGCGCCCGCCGGGTTCGGGACGGGATCTTCGGTCCCGACGAACTCCTCCGCGTTCTGTCCTGACCGCCCCACTCACCGCGTTTGTCGTTTGCGCCCGCTCACAGGGGGCTCAAACGACAATCGGTCGAGAGAACCCGCGCCGCTTTCTCGCGTTTGTCGTTTGCGCCCGCTCACAGGGGGCTCAAACGACAATCGGTCGGGGGACTGCGTGCGTCAGGCGGCGACGTCTTGGGACATCATCAATGCCAGGTCGTGCGGGCGCGTGGCTGCGGACAGCGCGACCTGTCGAGTGATGATCCCGGAACGGTAGAGCTCCAAGGCGTGCTGATCGAAGAGCTGCATGCCGTAGAACGCACCCTCGCGGATGATGTCCTCGAGCTCGTGGGTCCGCTCGGCGTCGATGATCCGGTCGAAAACCCGACCGGTGGCCACGAGGGTCTCGACGATCGGGACCCGACCCGCCAGGTCCGAGCGGGGCACGAGGCGCTGAGCAACGATGCCGCGCAACGCGCCCGCCAGCGAACTCCGGACCTGGCCGTGCTGCGCCGCCGGGAAGAAGTCCAGTATCCGGTTGATCGTCTCGGTCGCGGTCACGGTATGCAGCGTCGCGAGGACGAGGTGACCGGTCTCCGCAGCGGCAATTGCCGCCCACACGGTCTCGGCGTCACGCATTTCACCGATGAGGATGACGTCGGGGTCTTGGCGGAGCACCATCTTGAGCGCGGCGCGGAAGTTCTCGGTGTCGGCACCAATCTCTCGTTGGCTGATGAGACACCGATCGTCCTCGTGCCGGATCTCGACGGGATCTTCGATGGTGACGATGTGCGCGTCACGCGTGTGGTTCATCGCGTCGATCATTGAGGCCAAGGTCGTCGACTTCCCGGAACCAGTCGACCCGGTCACCAGGATGAGGCCGTCGACCTCTTGCGTCAGCCGTTCTGTGACCGGAGGCATTCCGAGCTCGGCGAGTGTCGGCACCGTCGGAAGCACATACCGAATCGCGAGTGCGACGGTTCCCTGCTGTCGATAGACGTTCACACGAAAACGACCGACATCAACGACCTCGTACGCGAAGTCGACCTCGCCGCGGGAGGCAAAGACTTCACGTCGATAGCTCGGCATGACAGCCTCCACGAATGCAGCGACATCCTCCTCGGCCATCACAGAACCCGACATCGGCTCCAAGGTCCCGTCGACGCGGACAATTGGTGGGCGCCCGACTTTGATGTGCAAATCCGACGCGCCGGTCGAGATCATGCGTGCGAGAATTTCATGGGGGTCCGTCTCGACCGGCTTACGCCGATCGGGTCCGTCGTGCTCCTCGGTTTCTGGATCAGGTAACAACTCTGAACACCTCTTCCAAACTCGTCATACCG
>JANLTQ010000436.1:0-2399 GCA_031363005.1 Acidimicrobiia bacterium
GCATTGGTGCTCATGGCCAGCGCGATTGCACTGCTGTTCCGGTGGGCGCCACGCCGGCACCAACCCGGTTGGTCGTGGCTCACCTTCGGTGCCGCGGTGTCCGTCGTGCTGTGGGCCGGCGCCACCCTCGTACTCGGTGGCTTCTTCGCCGCCAGCAGTTCGTTCGGCAAGACCTACGGGCCACTCGCCGGCATCGTCGCGCTCTTGCTGTGGTCGTTGCTGTCGTCGATCGCGCTGTTGTACGGGGCGGCGATCGCCGCCCAACTCGAGTCCGTACGGGCCGGAAAACCGGAGCCTCAGGACGAGCAGAAGGTCGAGCACTCGGAGCCGGAACTCGAACCCGTTGCGGTCGGACAGTGACGTGCGACCGACTTTGAAAACGCGCGCATAGATCCCACGTGCGTCGGGTATGCGGGGTGCATGCCTACCAAAACCACTGCCAAGAAGACCGTCAAGAAGTCCGCCAAGAAGGTCGTCAAACAAGCGACCACGGCGGCGAAGACCACGAAGGCTGCGTCGAAAACGGCGAGCACACGTACTCGCACGACAACGTCGAAGCGTCCTGCGGCTCGTGACGTCATCGCCGTCCTCAAGGCTGACCATCACGATGTGGAGCAGCTGTTCCGCGCGTACGAGAAAGCCGGCGACCATGCGTACGCCGAGAAGCGCGACCTTGCGAATCGCATGATCTCGGCCCTGTCGGTTCACGCGGCGGTCGAAGAGCAGATCCTCTACCCGTGGGTGCGCGCGACGATCCAGGACGCCGACGACCAAACCCTCGAGGCGCTCGAAGAGCACCACGTGGTCAAGTGGCTGCTGTCCGAGATCGAGGACATGGACCCCGAGCACGAGCGATTCGACGCCAAGGTCACGGTGCTGACCGAGAGTGTGCGCCACCACGTACGGGAAGAAGAGACGGAGATGTTCGTCGACCTTCGCCAGGTGGGAACCCGCGCCGAGCTCCTCGACCTCGGCGAGCAGATCATCGCAGCCAAGCGCAAAGCGCCGACCCGTCCGCACCCGCGGAGCGCTGACACTCCCCCGATGAACCTCATCGGCGGCACGGTCAATGCCGCCCTGGATCACGCCCGTGACGTCGGCCGTGAAGTGGTCGGGGCGCTCGGGTCGATCGGCCCGTCAACGAAATAACCGCTCGAAGGGCGAAAACCGCGACTTCGTACGACGCGACGAGGCCGGGTGATCGATCAGTTTGATCGATCACCCGGCCTCAGCTATGTCCTGAAGCGGTGTGCGCCTCAGTCTTGGTGGGCGCGCTGTTCGGCTTCCTTCACGCCCGCCTTGGCCCGCGCCTTTTCGGCTTCGGCTTCCTTCTCGGCAACCTCGCGCTGTGCGTCGGCCTTTTCGCCCTGGGCGACGCCTTCCCGCTGCAGCTCGTCGTTGCCCGTGAGCGCGCCGGCGGCCTCTTTGACCTTCCCCTTCACGCCCTCGATGGTCCCCGAAAGTGCGGATTCGGGGCCGCTGTCTTTTCCGTCGCTCATGGCAGTCACTCCGTCAGGTCGATGGATGCGGCGGTTGCCGCGCTGGGTCCGTTCCCGGGCACTCACTGAGTCAAACCTGCTCCGCGCCGAGATACCGTCGAACGATGACCACTCCACCCCGCGCCGTCCTGCTGGACTCCGGCGGCATTTTTCTGCTCCCCCAGGCTCGGCGCATCGTCGCCGCATTTCGGCGCGCCGAGGTCGACGTGGATCCGGGAGTGCTGCATGACGCGCACTATCGAGCCGCGCAGGAGTTCGGAACCGAACTCGATGTCGATGCGGACTGGGCGGGAAGTTGGAAGCGTTACCTGGGTGCCTACGTCGACGCGTGCGCGGTCGGTAACGCCGACCGGAACGAGGTGCACCGGCACCTGGACAGTGAGTTCGCCGATGCCGCCCTCTGGCTCGACGTGATCCCGGGAGCCGGCGATGGTCTGCGCGCCCTGGCCGCGACCGGAGTGATCCTTGGTGTGGTCTCCAACGCCGATGGCATCATGGCGCAGCGACTCGACGACCTCGGAGTGCTCCAGGTCGGTGCGGGTGCCGGCGTGGACGTCGCGTGTGTCATCGACTCCGGTGCAGTCGGCGTCATGAAACCGGATCCACGAATCTTCGCCATCGCCCTCGAGGCGATCGACGTGAAACCCGAGGACGCGTGGTACGTCGGCGACATGCCGGCGTTCGACGTCGTCGGTGCGCGCCGAGCCGGACTGCGTCCGTTCTTGATGGACCCGCTGGGACTGCATCGTGCGGCGGACTACGACCGCGTCGACTCGCTCACCGACGTCGCGCTGCGGGTGAAGACCGGCTGAGGTTTCGTCCGCGGTGGCTGCGGGAACTGCGCAGGCATGAGTGACACTCGATTCGATCTCCGCTCTGCGCAGCATGCGGCCGCACGCG
>JANLTQ010000449.1:0-2573 GCA_031363005.1 Acidimicrobiia bacterium
GTCCCGCCGCGGCGCGTCGCTCCACCAATCGGCGCAGTCCCACGTGCGTAAAGGGACAGACGAGTTCGGCGAATACCTCGATCATGGGGTCACCGTGAACGTGGTGTGCATGCCGTCTGCGAAATGGACGTGGTTCATCCCTCCCATCGTGCCACCACCCATGCCCATGCCACCGACGATGTTGCAGAACGCGACGTAGGAACCCGGAGCCAGGTCGAGCACCGTGTGCCGCGAAGCACCCGACGCGATGTCTGCGAGTTCACCGACCTTCACCCGATCGAGGCGGTCCTCGTCGACCGAACCATCGGCCTTGGTCGGGAGTGATTCGGCGTTTGCCGCCTTGACGATCACCAGCTCGTGCGCGTGATGTCCGAGGTTCACCGCCGTGATGGTCTGCCGTCCCGCGCTGAGCGTCGGTCGGTCGGCCCCGATCGACCACTCATCGAGACGAAACTGGCCCGATCGCGATGTGACCGACTGGCTCGGACTCGATCCACACGCCGCGGAAACGAACACCAACGCGCCAGCTGTCGCAAGCAATCGCAGCTTCATGCGACCGTCTGACACCGGCGCCGCCGAAAGTGACGAGCGCAGTGGCCAGAGCAACTCATGATTCGATCCTGACCGAACCGCCCTCGTCGGACCAGGGCCCAAAGTCACCACCGCTGCATGCGTACGAACGGTCGAGACGAGATGACGAAGGACTCTGGTCCGCCCGCGCATTCGCGCTCACCATCGGTGCATGACCAAGATCATCGTTCCGCTCGACGGTTCCCAGGAAGCGGAACTCGCACTCCCCCACGCTCGATCGCTCGCCGGTCGAGACTCGATCATGCTGCTGTCGAGCATCTGGCACGGAGAACCCGTTGCGCCCCGCGCGTACCTTGAGGACCGCGCCGCGCGCCTCGCCGGCGAGCCGACCGAGACGAAGGTGGTGCTCGACGAAGCGCCGTCCGATGCCATCGCCGGCACGGCGCACGACGCCGCGCCGGCAATGGTCTGTATGGCTACCCACGGACGCAGCACCCTCGGCGAGATCATGCTCGGCAGCACGGCCGAGGCCGTCACCCGCGCCACGACGGACCCGGTCATGTTGGTCGGCCCGAACGCGGCGTTCGATCGTCGGCGTTCTGATGCCGGCAACCTGGTGGTCGCGGTCGACGGAGCCGGTACTGCCGCTGAACTGATCCCGGCGGCGGCGGCGTTCGCGGCCCACCATCGTCTGCGCCTTTGGACGATCGAGGCGATCAGCCCCGCTCCCTATCCCTTCGTCGCCGACGCCGACGTTCCATCACAAGCCCATCAAGGACCAGGACTCGACGCCGCGGTGAAGCTGCTCGACCGCGACGGTCTTTCGACCGAGACCAAGCTGCTCATCGCCGTCGACCCCGCCGACGCGATCATCACCTTCGCCGAGGAACTGCCCGCCTCGTTCGTACTCGTCGGGAACCACGCGCGCCACGGCCTCGCGCGCGTCGCGCTCGGAAGCACGGCGATGCGAGTCGTCCACCGGTGCCCGTGTCCAGTGCTCGTGGTCCGGCAGTGACGTTCGTCCGTGCGGCGCGGTTCCGTACCGGAGGAATCGGCGGCGGGGAAGCGTCACGGTCGCACGGAGGGTAAAGCTCGATGACCTGCGAAACCCACTCGGGAGTTGCGTCGGGGATGACGATCGGGGCGAGCGCGATCCGGTCGCCCAGTCGGTTGCGATGACTGCCGCTTCTGCGCGACCAAGCTGATCGAACCAGAAGAGCTGACCGAGAGCGTCGGTCGAGCGCGGGGTGCGCCACCACCACTGAAGGTCGCCGGCTGCGTACAACCCATTCGTGGGGTGACGGCTGCGGACTTACTGCAAGAGTGCCGTCGCGACTTCCAAGGATTCATTACCGAACCGGTGCTGTTCTCGCAGTGGCCGCACTGCTCGAACCTACGGCGCAGACTCTGCACGCACGCACCCGATATTGGATGTCAAGTCACCGAACACGAGATCCGCCCCAGCGATCGAGATTCTGGTACCGGTGTCGCCCGCGAGCACCGAGACCGCATCGCCGAGCGCGCCGATGTACGCCGGCTTGCCAGTCCGGGACGCGAACTCGCACGCGGCGGCGACCTTCGGGCCCATAGACCCGGCGGCAAAATCGTCGGGAGCAAGCGAATCGGGATGCGCCTCCTGCACTCGGCGCTGACCCGGCGTGCCCCAATCGGCCATGAGCGCATCCACGTCGGTGAGCAGCAGCAGGGCGTCCGCGCCGAGCTCGGCGGCCAGCAAGGCCGCGGAACGGTCCTTGTCGATCACGGCTTCCACCCCGTGCAACGACCCGTCGGCCGCGCGCACCACCGGGATCCCGCCGCCACCGGTGCAAATCACCACGACCCCGAACTCGAGCAAGATCTCGATCGTCCGCTGTCCGACGATCGATTGTGGCCGAGGGGACGGCACCGTCCGTCGCCAGCCGTCGCCGTCCGGCGCGATGGACCATCCGCGCGCCGCGGCCAGGGCGCCGGCTTCGACCTCGGTGTAGACGGGACCGATCGGCTTGGTCGGGGATCGGAACGCCGGATCGTCACCGTCGACG
>JANLTQ010000480.1:0-1961 GCA_031363005.1 Acidimicrobiia bacterium
CACGCAACATCAACGTGGAACACAGGAACCGGAGCCACTGTCACCCAGGAACCGGAACCCGACCCAGAAGTGTCACCCACCTACCGGAGCCAACACGTCAACCATGACCCGGGACAACACACCATGCCATGGACTCTGCCATGAGACCCGAAGCGCAGAGCCAAGTCAGAGACCGGACACGTTCCGGCCCTGACCCGCGGCTCCAATGGCGGAGGGGGTGGGATTTGAACCCACGGTGAGTTTCCCCACAATGGTTTTCGAGACCATCCGATTCGGCCGCTCTCGCACCCCTCCATGCGCGCCCCGACGGGCACGAGCGAGCCAGTGTACTGGGAGGCGGATCAGGCCCTTCGGCTCGTGAAGAAGCCGCGGAGAAGCTCGGCCGAATCTTCCACCCGCACGCCGTGGACCACGTCGCACTCGTGGTTGAGGCGGGGGTCGGCGAGCAGGTGGTACCGGCTCCCGAGCGCGCCGGCCTTGGGATCCTCGGCGCCGAAGATCACCTCGCCGATTCGGGCGTTGACGAGCGCTCCCGCGCACATCGCGCACGGTTCGAGGGTGACCACGAGCGCGCAGCCGTCGAGCCGCCAGGTGCCGAGCGCCGCGGCCGCATCTCGTAAGGCAAGGATCTCGGCGTGGGCGGTTGGGTCGTTCGTGAGTTCACGCTCGTTGTGACGACGAGCGAGCACCCCGCCGGTATCGATGCGTATGACGACCGCGCCGACGGGAACGTCGTCATGCTCGATGGCGGCCCGGGCTTCGTCGAGCGCGATGCCCATCACCGATTCGATCTGCTCGCGCTCCACGATCGGAACCTAGCGGTCACGCGGCGTTCGGCGTGCTGGACCGCGCTGAGCGGCCTCAGACATCAAGCGCTCGATGGGCCGCGCAGCGTTCGGCGTGCTGGACCGCACAGAGCGGCCTCAGACATCGAACGGTGGACGGGATGCGTCGCGGCACTCACCTTGACAGGTGACTAAAGGGTCACCTATTATTCCGCCCGTGAGCGACGACGATCGGGTCTTCAAAGCGTTGGGAGATCCCACTCGTCGTTTCTTGCTGGACCTGCTCTTCGAGCACGACGGCCGCACGTTGACCGACCTCGAGTCGGGCCTGGAGATGACGCGGTTCGGGGTCATGAAACACCTCCGCATCCTCGAGGACGCGGGGCTCGTGGTGACGAAGAAATCCGGACGCGAGAAGTTGCACTACCTCAACCCGGTTCCGATCCGGCTCGTGCACGACCGCTGGATCGACAAGTACACCGAGCGTCAGGTTTCTGCGCTCGCCGACCTGAAACACACCTTGGAGGAATCAGCATGACCACGACCACGGAAACTCGGACGACGCAGGTTTTCCGCGTCTACATCAAGGCCACTCCCGAGAAGGTTTGGGCCGCGATCACCGACCCGGAATGGAATGCCCGCTACGGATACCCGGGGACGACCGAGTACGACCTGCGTCCGGGTGGGAAGTTCCGGGCGCTGATGCCCGCCGAAATGGTCGAGACGATGGGTGTTCCCGCCGTCGGCTGTGACGGTGAGGTCATCGAGTGCGACCCGCCGCACCGGCTGGTTCAGAGCTACCGGTTTCTATTCTCGCCTGAGCAGGAGGCCGAAGGGTTCCGCGAAGTGACGTGGGAGATCTCGCCCGAGGATGGCGGCATCACCCGGCTCACGGTCACCCACGACGTGACCGACGCGCCGATCGCGGCCGCGATGATCGAAGGCTCCACCAAGCTCGCCGAAGGTGGCGGCGGTTGGAACTGGATCCTCTCCGGCCTCAAGACCGTCCTCG
This sequence comes from Acidimicrobiia bacterium, assembly GCA_031363005.1. Taxonomy (GTDB): domain Bacteria; phylum Actinomycetota; class Acidimicrobiia; order IMCC26256; family JAENVU01; genus JAENVU01. The sequence goes on from JANLTQ010000480.1 coordinate 1,798, forward strand.
AGACCGGCGATCCGATCTCGGAGTACTGATCGGCTGGGCGGTGTCGGGGGGTTGAGCGGGAACCCCCCCAACCCTTGCCCCCACCGCGGGTGAGGCACGCCCCCGCGGCGCGGTAGGGCCCCCCGGCCCCGCGCCCCGGGCGGAGTGGGCCCCCCCAGCTCCGG
>JANLTQ010000497.1:0-4012 GCA_031363005.1 Acidimicrobiia bacterium
CCCGACCCGAATCGGTGGGATCAGGACGACGTCCACATTCACGGCGAGCGGTTCCGTTCGCCGACGACCCTGCCCGTCGTATTCGACGCGGCCTGAGCAGGAGCCCCCGTGGACGCGCCGGACACCTCTTCTCGCATGCCGTGGCGGATGCTCGCCCTCATGGGCGGCGCCGGTCTGACCCACTTCACGAATCCCGGCTTCTACGACCCGATCGTCCCGCGGTGGATGCCAGGAACGGCGCGCACCTGGACGTACGCGAGTGGTGCGGTGGAGCTCGCGTGCGCAGGTCTCATGCTGCGTCGCCAGACCCGCACGATCGGTGGAGTGGCATCGTTCGTCACGATCCTGGCCGTCTGGCCCGCGAACTGGCAGATGGCCCTCGATGGCGGGATGCCGGACGCGAAACCACCAATGGACTCGGCGGCGGTCGCGTGGGCTCGGTTGCCGCTACAGCTCCCAATGTTGTGGGGCGCCCTGAACGTCGCTCGCGGTCGCTAATCGACGAGGCGGGCCCGCTCCGCTTCAGCGGCGGCGCAGCCCGACGGCGTGGGGGCTGTCCTGCGGTGGCAGCGGATGGCGGAAGAGGGCAGCAGCGTTCTCGTGACTGATCTTCGCGACTTCGTCGGCTGGAAGTTGCCCGAAGACATCGGCGAAGACCCGTTGCGAGTCGGGCCAGGTGCCGTCGCCGTGGGGATAGTCGGTCTCGAACATGATGTGGTCGACGCCGATGGTCTCGCGCGTGACGAGCGTGGACGGGTCATCGATGGTGCAGAACCAGAAGTTCTCCCGGAGCACGTCGGCCGGGCGGCGTTCGCCGGGGAAGTAGTGGCCGTACCCCGCCCGATCCACAATGTTCCCGAGCCGGTCGTGCAGCATCGCCACCCACCCGATGCCACCTTCGCTCATCGCAATCTTCAGGTCAGGGAAGCGAACGGCGTAGCCCGACCACAACCATTCCGCGCACGCCGACAGCGAGAGCTGTCCGAACAGGGTGGCCGCGAGCGGAACCATCGGCGCGTCCGGCGGCATCGCGGCGACCCCGGTGGACCCGACGTGCAGACAGATGACAGTTCCCGTCTCTGCGCACGCGTTGATGATCGGATCCCACCAGCCGGAAAAGATCGACGGCAGATCGATGCGATGCGGCTGTTCGGGAAGTGTGACGGCAGTGAACCCGCGAGCGGCGTTCCGGCGGATCTCCTCGGCCCCGAGGTCAGGATCACCGAGGAACGTGATCCCCATCGGCACGATGCGCTCCGGGTACGGCGAATACCACTCGTCGAAGAACCAATCGTTCCAAGCCCGCGTCACCGCACGTCCGAGTTCGGGATCCGCGGCGCGGGAGAACACCGAACCGCAGAATCCGGTGATCTGACTCGGGAAGTTCACCGACGCCCAGACTCCGTTGATGTCCATGTCTCTGATGCGCGCGTCGATGTCGTAACAACCGGGTCTCATGTCCGCGAATCGCGTCGGTTCCACGAGCCAGTCGCGCCGGTCCCGCCCGACCACGGCGTTGAGGCCGACCTGGAAATGTACGCGTCCGTCGAACTCCCACACCTCGTGACCCTCCACGGTCTCGACGACCTTCGGTGCCTGATCCTGGAGGTGCGCAGGGAGCCGGCCGTTGAACATGTCCGGCGGCTCGACGAGGTGATCATCGACCGAGATCACGGTGTGGCGAATCGGCCGGGGATCCGGGTCGGGGAGCAGCGGATGCGCCTCGGTTCGACGCCAATGCAGATTCCACGGGTTCGTGGTCATTTCGAGCGCCCCACCAACGCAGTCTGACACCGATCCGCGGGACCGATCACGGGGCCGCCTACGGTGCGCGAGTCCGGCTGGCGAGTTCCGGGGGTTCACCATGATCGAGTCGATGTCGCGCGGTGTGAGGGTAATCTGGCGAAGTGCGGTCGGGCTCGGCGTCCTCGCTGCCGTCGCCGGATGCGGGAGCAGCGCCGCATCAACGAATTCGAGTGAGGCGAAGCCACCGTCGACGTCCGTCGCCGGTGCGCAGAACTCGAAACCCAAGGATCTGTGCGCGGTGATCACGCCGACGGATGCGACCGGGTTGTTCGAAGAGTCAGCCGAACCGACATCTTCATCGGGAGCCGAGAAGCTGGTCTCGGGTTTGTGTCTTTACCACCATCCCGGTGACGAAGTCACGATCCGCAATCTGCTCCAAATCCGCACGTATCCAGGGGCGCAGTTCTACGGCGCACGACTGTTTCCGAAGCGAACGGCGATCTCGGGACTCGGGAGTCGTGCGTTCGAGGACGTGAACACGACCTCACACAAAGTGGTGATCCAGTTCGTGAAGGGCGGGTCGACGGGCGTCGTCGACTACTCGACCGGCGCCGGAGTCGACGTCCGGACCCGGGCGCCGGCGGTGCTGGCACTGGCCAAGAAGCTCGCGGCATCCATGTAGCTGTACCGCTCGCCGCTAACTTGCACCAGGTCATCGAGAAGGGAAGGTCTGTGGCACTGTCGATCGAAATCAACCGTGAGGTCTGTATGGGTTCAGGCAACTGCTCGTTCTGGGCGCCGGCCGTCTTCGACCTCGACGACGACGGCGTGGCGATCGTCATCGACCCGGCAGGCGACACCGAGGACAAAGTGATCCTCGCGGCGCAGGGATGTCCGACCCAGGCGATCGCGGTCTTCCGCGGCACCGACAAGATCGTCTGAGCGGCTCCGGCTCGAAACGAGTGGTCTCCTGATGGCCGATCTCGACGTCGCCCGGCTGGTCCGGATCGCGCGCACGAACCTGCGGCGCCGGATGGCTCGCCGACCCATCGCCTTCGTCTTGAGCGGCGGTGGCTCGCAAGGCAGTTTCGAAGTCGGTGTCTTGCGATTCTTGTACGACGATCTCCGGCTCCGACCGAACATCTTGGTGGGGTCGTCGGTGGGCGCGATCATCGCGGCCAAGCTGGCCGAAGGTGAGGATGACGAGACGGGCCGGCGGCCAATCGACGACCTCGAAGCCATCTGGCGGGGGCTGAAGACGAACCGCGACATGTGGCTCACCGAACCGTGGTTGGACAAGCTTCGTTCACAGGCAACGTGGGCCTCGGAGCTTCGCGGGCGCGCCGGTGAACACGGGAGCGCCGGAAGCCAGGCCCGGGTCGTCATGCGCATGCTCGGAGAGATCGTGCGGCACCCGCCGGAAGCGGATGGAACCGTCGAGGCGCTGCGGGCCGCGCTGCGAGCGAAGTCATTGCTCAACATGGACCCGGTCCGCCAGATCGTCGCCGAGCACGTCTCGCCGGAGTTGATGCAGCAATCCGGGCTGACGCTCAGGGTGGGCGCAGTCAGCTTGGAAACCGGGGACCTGCGGTACATCGACCAGCACGGACAGTTCTACGGACGCGACGGCGAGACCCTCGACGTCGAGCCGGTGCCGGTGCTTGACGCAATCCTCGCGTCGGCGTCCATCCCGGTGGTGTTCCCACCGATCGAGTTGGGTGGCGAGCACTACGTCGACGGTGGCGTTCGGGAGATCCTGCCGCTGGCGCTGGCGTTCAATGGCCTCGGCGCCGGCCACATCTTCGCGGTGGTGGCCTCTGCTCCCGGCGTCGATCCGTGGTCGGACGCCGGTGATCGCGGCCTGCTCGAGATCGCCCGGCGCGTCTCTGCGGACATTGCGCCGGACGAGACGCTGTTGAAGGAGATCAATCCACCACGCGGCTGGGGTCGGCGCGTCACGGTGATCGTGCCCGAACTCGATGTGCACGATGCGCTGACGATCGATCCGGAGCTGATCGCCGCATCGATCGACTACGGGTACATGCGCGCCGCCGACGTGTTGCTGGATCTCGACGATGAACAGTGCGCGCTCAGTGCCGAGATCGCGCGCACCCGTATGCGGTTGCGGATGACCCGAGGACCGGTGCCGGGACTGCTGCAATCGGACCTCGTCGCAGCACTCGCCGACCCCGAGGCCGAGCGACTCGAGTTGGAGACCCTGGCGCGCCTCGTCGAGCAACGCGTGACCGCAGGCGCGCCGCTGGCT
>JANLTQ010000527.1:0-3777 GCA_031363005.1 Acidimicrobiia bacterium
CGCGTCTCGGAATCCGGTGATCTCACTCGGCGAGAAGCCCGCATCGGCGAGCCGGCGCGACTCGCGCTCGAATCCGGGGACCAAACACGTCGTCAGGACGCCAAACTCCACTTTGTCATGCAATGCCGGCGACGCCGCGAGACGATCGAGCTGGTATTCGACGAGCCGTTCGGCCAGGCCGTCGGGAAGCGATGCGGGAACGAACGAGTTGAAACACGCCCGCACATCCACATAGGGATGTCCGGCGATCTCGACCAACAACGGACACGGACGCACGTCCCGATATCCGTCCTCCGCGCGTTGACGCGCCCACACGTCGTCCGTCACCACGTACCGATACAGCGACGTCGCCAACGCTCGTGGCGTCGTCCCAATGATCTCGGCCGGATTCCAATCGGCCATCACGCTGTAGCGAGTCCTCCGACCGAGCAGCGTCGGGGATGGCTCGGTCCGATCGGTCACGAAGCGCTGTGCGGAGCGAACCGCGGCGCCGACCCGGTCATCGTCCATGGGCGCATCCCGACCCGTCATCGCGATCGGACGCACCTGCAAAATATGGACCTCGGCACCGCCGGTCACCGCGAACTCGATGTCGAGAGAATCGTGACCGACGATCTGTTCGATCTTCTGCACCGCGGAAAGCACCGGCGCGATCGCCGGCGGCAGGTTCGTCGGGTGGCGCGTCCCTCGCCAACACACCACCGTGCGGGCTTCGCCGCCACTCGTGACGACGTCGGTCCGGTCACTCGCGTCATCGAAGTTCACGACGTAGTACGGCGCACCGAGCGCATGCGTTCGCGTCATCACGACGCCGCTCATGACGACGTCGGGGACCATTTCTTGGATCAGTACTTGGTCGGCGGCACTGTCATGCCGGTACGACGCGAAGACACTCTCGATTGCTGCCGTGATGGCAGCCGGGTCGGGCGCGACGTCGGCGATGCTCTCGTGCTGGCCGGCTCCCGACGCGTGCCAACCGTCTTCACTCAGCGCGCTGCTGCGCACGATCAATCTCGTGACCGGGAGCTCATCCGCGATGACGGCCAGGATCCGAGCGGGGTCCGCCTGCCAATCGCTTCTCGTGCACGACACCTGCGCACCGATGACGGCGCCGTGGTCCATCCGTCGCAGTCGGTCCAGCGACTCGGCCTTCGTCCCGAGGACAAACCGCGCGAGATCCTGGCGCGCGTCGAGTTCGGCCCAATCGCCATCGAGATCGACCGCATTCACGGCCACCCCCGCTTGGCGAAGGTGTTCGATGAGTGCGGGAAGTGCTGCGGTCGGACCCAACGCGCTGGTGACGATCGCCCGGCTGGCTGCGGTCACAGCGGACGGCGGCAGCCGAACGATCCCGGCGAACTCCGCGTCCGCCGTCTCCACGTCCACGTGCGCCCCGATCTCCACCAAGAGTGAGCCGTCGAGCCGCGCCTTCTCGGCTCGAACCAGGTCCGCCTCGCTCCGGCCGTCGTAGCGAGCGCGCCACCGGCGGTCCACCGCGATCGCTGCTCCCGCGGGCGCGTCGGCGAGCTGCTCCACCGCGCGGCGCCGGAACACGACGTCGGAGTAACAGATGTAGGTGGTTCGAAGCGGGTCCAGCGGGACCAGGCCGAGTGACTCGACCGGGCCGGTCTCCGCCCAGGCGCGGTTGAACACCACTCGCAGATCCGGGTACCGCTCGACGACGTCTTCGGCCTTGAACCCGCCGACGAAATAGATCTCCGGTTCCCCGAGCACGGCAAAGGCATCGAGCAGCCAGTCCATGACCCGACCGTGTTCGTCGATGTCGACCATCGCGGACGGCAATGCGCCGCGGACTGAGCGTCCCGCTCCGAGGATGACGACTTGCGCGGATCCGGGCGGCATGAAGCCGGAAATCCTACCGGAATCCCGCGGACCCAGGTCCCGAGCGGGCCTCGGGTCGCGTCGTGAACTCGTCAGATCAGCCGAGGGCAGCGAGACGCTCGGCCACGTCGGCGAAGCCGGCTTCGTGACGACGGATCCGATCGAACAAGGTGCGCGCCCTCGCCAAGTTGCCCGAGCGTTCCTCGAGGTCAGCGAGCGCGTACCAGAGCCGGAGGTGATGCTGTTGCACGCGTTTGACCGTGCCCGACGCACGCCGACCCAACATGGCGATCGCCTCGTCGAGTCGATCGTTGTCGGCCAGACTGCCCGCGAGCACGATGCGACCTTCGGTCACGAGTTCGGAAGAGGGCGACACCTCAGCCAGTTCGGTCCACAGTTCTTGCACCCGGCCGGGTTGGCCGAGGGCCCGAGCGCAGTCCATCAGCACCGGGTGTTGATTGACCTCACTGGTGAGTTCCGCGTAGACGTCGAGCTCTTCTGCCGCCGCCTTGTACTGCCCGGCCCGATACAGCGACACACCGAGGAGTTCACGGACCGACGGCGACCCCGGCAGCGCCTGACGAACCGGTCGCAAGATGCGGATGGCATCGCGTTCGCGATCCTCCGCAAACGCTTCTGATGCCTTGGCGACCGCTTCATACCAGCGCTCGCCGCGCGCGCCTCCGTGGCGAAGGATTTCGTCGCGGACTGAACTCGGTCCTTTGGGACGCTTCCGACTGCTTCCACGGCCGGCCGTCGAGCTGGCGCCTCGAGTCAGGTTCTTGTTGCCCCGCCCGGTCTTCGCCGGCGCCGGGCGCCCCTTGCCGCGCACCACGCGCAGCGGTGGCGCGGCGCCGGATCGCGTCTCACCCGCTCGCGTCTTGCCGGTGTCACGAAACTCGGGCGCGGCCGGTGCCGGCTTCGCCCGACGTGATGTTCCGAGGGTCCCACCCTTGGGTCCAGGCCGCGGACCACGGTCATCGCGACCACGGTCGGTGGAGCCACCAGCTCGAGCACCACCCGTGCGAGCACCACCCGTGCGAGCACCACCAGTCCGAGCGCCACCCGTCCGAGCCCCGCTTCCGGGCCGCCCGTCCCGAGTGCTACCACCACGGCCGCCACTCCCCCGGCGCTCGTCGTCGCCACCGGTGTAGCGAGCGCGCGCAGCACCCGATGCGCTCCCGGTTCTGGGTGCGCCCGACCGCGGAGCACCCGAACGCGGAGCACCCGACCGCGGAGCACCGGACCGCGGTCCATCCGACCGGGGAGCACCTGACCGCGGTCCATCCGACCGCGTCGCGCCGGACCGAGGAGCACTCGACCGAGGTGCGTCTGCCCGCCGGCCGGACCGCTCGCCGCCGCGAGCCCCGCCATCGCGCGAGCTCGTACCCCGCGCCGAACTGTCACGCGAGCCGCCCGCCCCACGTTCGCCGCTCCGCGCCGGCCGTCCAGCCGTTCTGGCACCGCTACTACGAGTGGGTTCGTCCTCGTCCCGACGTCGCGAAACACCGCCGCCCGACCGTGCCCCCGCGCCGCCGGTCCGACTCGCTCCACCCGTCCGAGCTGCGCCACCCGTCCGACTGCCCGCCCGGTCTGAACCACCACGACCCGCCGCTCCAGTCGTGCGGCCGGCGCTTGATCCGGTGCCGCGCGTGGCGCCGTCGCCGCCTGGCGACCGACTTGAGCCACCGGGCTTCCCGGACCCAGCCGACCTGCCGGTCCCGCTCGACCGCCCGTCGGACCGACCGCCTCGGGAGTCACCGGTGCTGCTGCTTCGACGACCGCCGGGACCACCGCTCTGGCCGCTCGGCTTGCCTGGCTTTCCGCTCGCCCGCCGTTCCATCAGTTCACCTTCCAAGCCCGTACGGGCAACCAAAAAAGCACGAAAAAAAGAGGTTTGGGAGGCGCATGATACGCCTCCCAAACCTCTACAAA
>JANLTQ010000540.1:0-2593 GCA_031363005.1 Acidimicrobiia bacterium
ACCGTCGTGGAGTTCCAGCACGTGAAGCCGGGCAAGGGTGGCGCGTTCGTACGGACCAAGTTGAAGAACGTCCGCACCGGTGCCGTGGTCGAGAAGACGTTCCGGGCCGACGAAAAGGTCGGACACGCGACGATCGACAAGCGCGAGATGCAGTTTCTCTACCGCGAAGGCGACGCGTACGTGTTCATGGACAACGAGTCCTACGACCAGATCCAGGTGCCGATCCAGGTTCTCGGCGACGCCGTCAGTTACCTCAAGGAGGGCGATGTTGCCGTCCTCCCGAGTTGGAACGACGAAGTGTTGGGCGTGGATTTGCCGGCGTCGGCGGAGCTGGTCGTCACCGAGACCGAGCCCGGGATCCAGGGTGATCGCGTGTCCGGCGCCCGCAAGCCCGCGACGATGGAGACCGGTCTCATTGTGCAGGTGCCGCTCTTCATCGAGATCGGCGAGAAGCTGAAGATCGATACTCGCACCGGCGAGTACCTGACCCGCGCCTGAGTCGACGCTTCCACTGTGGCTCCTCGCCGAGAATCTCGAGAACGTGCACTGGGCTTGTGTTACGAGCGTGAGGTGCGGTCGATCAGCGTGAGCGACCTCCTCGAGAGTCTGCCGGCCGCGCCCGATGCCTACGCGATGGAGCTGGTGCGCGGGGTTGAGACCAACACCGACGAGATCGACGGGCTGCTGCGCGAATACTCCGAGCACTGGGCCGTCGAACGGATGCCGGCGCTGGATCGGGCGGTCCTGCGGCTCGGCTGTTTCGAGCTGACGCACGAACCGGACGTGCCCACCGCCGTGGTGATCAGCGAAGCCGTCGAACTCGCGAAGCAGTACTCGACCGAAAACAGCGGACGGTTCGTGAACGGTCTTCTCGCCCGCATCGCCGAGCAGGTCCGCGCGGGCTGATGTCTTGGTTCTGTCCCGAAGGGACCCCGGCCCCATCGTGCCAAGCCCGAGGCGGAGCCTGCGGAGGCGAGCAGCTCGGGAGCGAGCCCCCGTCTCGCGCTCGATCCGGAGTGCGAGCGGACGAGCCGAGATGATGCCCAGCACGATCGAGGCGCCGGTCGAGGAGACCGTGGTCGGCACGGACACGCCGTGGCTGGTCATCGTGTGGAACGACCCGGTCAACCTCCAGAACTATGTGGTGATGGTGCTCCAGAAGCTGTTCGGGTACTCGTTGGAGAAGGCGACCCGGCTCATGCTGGAAGTGCACAACGACGGCAAATCCGTCGTGTCGCACGGGACGCGTGAGAGGGCGGAGATCGATGTCGCTCGCCTACACGCAGCGGGACTCTGGGCGACGATGGAACGCGACCGAGCGTGACGAAGTTCAAGCTGGCCGGCACGGGTGTCGTCGTGACGTTCGAGGCCGACGAAGTTGCGGTGCTGCGGGACCTGTCGCGCCAGATCACCCAGGTGCTCGACGGCGGGGTGCCTGATCACGGGTCCGACGCAGTGCGGGACCGTCTCTTCCCGCGCGCCTACGTCGATCCCACGGAGGACCGAGCCGAGCGCGACTTCCAGTCCGTGGTGCACGAGGACCTCGTGCGGGCCAAGGCGCACGCGATCGAGTCGTTGGTCTCGGGCCTCGACACCGGGCGGGACCGGCGGGGCCGGCTGGACGTCGCCCTGTCGGCGCCCGACGTCGAGCAGTGGGTCGGAGCCTTAAACGATGTGCGCCTGGCGTTGGGGGTGACGCTCGGTGTCGCCGAAGATCGCGACGAGGTTGACGACAACGATCCCGAAGCCGACGCCTTCGGACTGTACGACTGGCTCACCTACCTGCAGGGCACCCTCGTCGACGTGCTCATGAGCGGCCTCAACTGACGGGTGGCATCAACCCACCTCGGACGCGTTCGTCGTCTGAGGCCGCTACCAGCCGTTTGAAACGACAAACGCTGGGTCGGGACCGGAAACCTCGGACGCGTTCGTCGTCTGAGGCCGCTATCAGCCGCTTGAAACGACAAACGCTGGTGGGGGTGGGGCGCGTGGTACGGTCGGGAGGTTCCGTTACGACGATCCTGTGAGGTCGCCACGGAGTGAGGATGAGATGGCCGAGAGCCCGAACGGCACGCCGAGTGCCGCCGACATCACGACGCCGCCAGTCACGGCGTCGACCCCGAAGACCGTGGCCGCCCCGACGGGCGGCTTTTCTGTGTCCGGCTTCTCATCCGAGGCGACGTTCCGTACCCAGGTCTTCGGACCCGAGGACCTGCACCGCGCCCAAACCCGGATCGCGCACGAGATCGTCGAGCGCAACCACGGGCCGAGCGACGTCGTCCTCGTGGGCCTGCACTTGCGCGGCCCGCAGATCGCGCAGCGACTGGCCGAGGCGATCGAGTCGTTCGAGGGCGTCGCCGTGCCGGTCGGGTCGCTCGACGTCGCCTTCTACCGCGACGACATCGGCCTGCGCCACATCCATCCGCTGGGTCGGACCGAGGTCCCGGTGGACATCACCGGCCGGGTCGTGGTCCTCGTCGACGATGTGCTCTTCACCGGGCGCACGATTCGTGCCGCCCTCGACGCGGTCACCGAGTTGGGGCGACCGCGGGCGATTCAGCTCGCGGTGCTGATCGATCGGGGCCATCGGGAG
>JANLTQ010000587.1:0-5217 GCA_031363005.1 Acidimicrobiia bacterium
CAGCAGGACCGCGACCACGACGAACGAGAGGGGAACCAAGAAGGCACCGTTGCCGAGGAGGGCGGTCAACCCGTTGCCGAGCCCCGCCCCGACCGGACCGGTCAGGTTCGTCGCGAGTGCGAGCCCGCAGAGAATCCCGACCACCAGCAGGCTGATCGCGGTCGCGTCGCCTCCGTGACCTTCGAGCTGGGACCGGGCCGCATCGCGGACCCACGACTCCTTGGGCGCAGCGATCTTCGCGGCGGCCCGGGGTGCCGGCTTCGGACGCGCCGAGGACTTCTTCGCGTCAGGCGCGCTGCGCTTGGACTTCGCGCCCCGGCCGCTCGCAGCCTTCGGGGCGGGTTTCGTACGTCCACGGGGAGATGCCACGACTCGACGGTAACACTGACAACATCAACCACATTGGCATCTTTGCCCCCATCCCAGCCCCACTCTTGTGCATTTTGGGGGTCCAGAGACCCCCAAAATGCACAAAAGTCCCGGCCTGATGCGGTCAGGTCAGGGTCTTGGTGAAGCAGTCGTGGCGTTCATGGATGCGCATACCGGCGGCCTCGTAGAGCGCCAACGATGGCGCGTCGGCATCCGCGTCGACCGACACCACCGCTCGCATCTGCCCCCGGTCCCGCAGCGCGGCGAACGCTGACGCCAGCAACGCCGGCCCAATCCTGCGCCCCCGGGCGTCGGCCCGGACTCCCACCGACGAGAGGTACCCCGTCGGCCCGACGTCGAAGACGAGGACGGCGCCGAGCGTCCGATCGCCTTCAACCGCGACGCGCCACAAGCTCGGATCGAACGCCGGGTGGTCGAAGCGGCCCTGGAGCCACTCGTCCAGGCTCCGCGCTGAGAATCGCCCGTGGTCGCCGAAGGCATCCGTCCAGACCTCGCGCACCGCGTCTTCGTCGCTCGGAGCCAAGGGCCGGATCTCGACGCCGGGTGGGATCGATGGCGCTTCGGGAATTTCCCGACTCAGATCGATGCGCATCCGCAGCACCGCGCGCGTCGGCTCGAAGCCGCGCCGCTCGAGCAAGTTGCGTTTCTCCTCGTTGGCGGTCGACGCGAAGACGGCGAGCAACAGCGACCGGCCCGCGCAGATGTCCCGGGCGCGTGCTTCCATCAGATCGAGGAGATGGGTGCCGAGCCCCCGACCCGAGTACTCGGGGAGGATGTACGCGTCGCCCTCGATCTCGCGATTCGGTTGGGCTTCCCACACGTACGCGTACCCGATGATGCGACCCGTCGGTCCGCTCACCACCCAGGCGTCGGTGTCGCGATTGAAGCGCGGTCGGAGCCAATCGTCGAGCAGATCTTGTTCGCTGAAATCCGGTTCGCCGAAGTCGGCGACGTCAAGCGCTTGCACCACATCCGAAATCGCGTTCGCGTCGTGATCCCCCGGACTCCGGACGCTGTATCCCCTCGAGAACTCAACCATCAGAGCGCCGACGCGTAGCCGCCATCAACCGGGTACACCTGACCGGTGATCCATTCGGCGGCGTCACTGCACAACAGCACCGCCAATGGCGCGCAGTCGTCGACCTGTCCGATGCGGCCAGCGGGATAGTTCCGGGCCAGCTTCGCTTCGAGTTCCGGCGTGTGTTCGAGCACCGCCGCAAGTTGGCCGTGATTCATCGTGCCCAGCGCAATGCAGTTCACGGTCACGCCGTCTCGGCCGACCTCGGCGGCGAGGCCGCGAGAGAAGCCCATGGCCGCGGCCTTCGCCGCGCCGTAGACCACCTGCTTGCGCTCGCCTTTGCGTCCGGCGTCGGACACGATCGTCAGCACCCGGCCCCACTTCCGTTCGATCATGAACGGCAGGTATGCGCGCGTCACGTGAAGGACGGCGGCCAAGTTGAGCCGCAGCAGCGGATCCCACTCCGCCGGTCCGGTCTCGACGAAGGGGGCGACGGTGATGCCTTCCGCCGGAATCCCGGCGTTGTTCACGAGGATGTCCACCGGCCCGGTCTCGGCCACCATCCGCTCGACGCTCTCCGGATCGCAGACGTCTGCGACCACGGGGGAGGCCGACCCTTGCTCGGCGATGATTTCCTCACACACCGACTGGGCGCGATCGGCGAAAAGGTCGTTGACCCAAATGTGCGCACCAGCACGCGCCATCTGGATGGCGATCGCCCGCCCAACACCGCCGCCACCGCCGGTGATCACGGCGTTGCGGCCCGCGATGAAGTTCGACCAGTCCCGAATCATGCCGGCCTCGAACGATCAGACTTCGATCACGACCGGGATGACCGCCGGCCGGCGTTTCGTCCGCTCGGTGATGAACTTGCCCAGCGCACGACGCAGATTCCGCCGCACCGTCTCGAAGTCCGTGGTCCCACCCTTGATCGCGTCGACGACGGCCGCGCGCACCGCCTCCTTCGCTTCTTCGAGGAGTTCCTCGGCTTCGGGGGCGTACACCCAACCCTTCGTCACGATCTCGGGGCCACTCACGATTTCACCGAGGCGACGGTCGACGGTGACGAACACGACCACCACGCCTTCCTCGGCGAGTTGACGCCGGTCCCGCAACACACCCTGGCCGATGTCGCCGACGATGCCGTCCACGTAGGTGTAGCCGGACGGAACTGCGTCCAGCTCGACGGTCATACCCGCATCGGTGATGGTCACCGCGTCGCCGTCTTCGCAGACCAACACCTTCTCCGGGTCCACCCCCGAGTCCTCGGCCAACTCCGCGTGATGCACCATGTGCCGGAACTCACCGTGCACCGGGACGAACCATTCGGGCTCGACGAGGTTGAGGATGAACTTCAGTTCTTCTTGCGAGGCGTGACCGGAAACGTGGACCGGAGCGTTGCCGTCGTGCACCACCATCGCGCCGGCGCGATAGAAGGCGTCGATGACTCGACTCACGTTGCTCTCGTTTCCCGGGATCGCGTGCGCGGAGATGACGACGACATCGTCGCCACCGACCTTCACGTACTTGTGCTCGCCCGAGGCCATCAGCGCCAACGCGCTCATCGGTTCACCCTGCGAACCGGTGCAGATGACGCAGATCTCGCCGACTGGATACTTCGGCGCCTCGTTGATGTCGATCACGCGATCCGCCGGCACGTCGATCATGCCCATCTCGCGCGCCAATGTCACGTTCTTGCCCATCGACCTTCCGACGAACGCAACGCGCCGGCCGTTGGCGATTGCGGCCTGGGCCACCTGCTGCACTCGGTGGAGATGAGACGCGAAGCTCGCGACGATCAGCCGCTTGCCGGCGTGGTCACGGAACAGCGTCCGCAGCGCGGCACCGACCGTGGACTCCGACGGCGTGAAGCCGGGCCGTTCCGCGTTGGTGCTGTCCGAGAGCAGGAGGCGCACGCCGCCGGGGCGCTTCGCGATCTCGCCGAGGCGAGCCAGGTCGGTCCGGCGGCCGTCGACCGGGGTGAGGTCGAGCTTGAAGTCACCCGTGTGGAGAATTGTGCCCTGGGGGGTGTGGTACGCCGCCGCGAACGCGTGGGGAACCGAGTGCGTGACCGGCACGAACTCGACGTCGAACGGGCCGATCTGGCGCCGTTCACCGTCGTGCACCGGGACGAACTCGGTCCGGTCCAGGAGTCCGGCTTCTTCGATCCGGGACTTGGCCATCCCCAAGGACAATGGCGATCCGTAAATCGGAAAGGACAGGTCCCGAAGGAGGAACGAGAACCCACCGGCGTGATCTTCGTGAGCGTGCGTGAGCACGGCACCCTCGACGTCATTGGCCCGATCGCGCAGATAGGTGAAGTCCGGCAGCACGAGATCGACTCCCGGCATGTCCACTTCTGGGAACATGATCCCGCAGTCGACGATGAGGATGCGGCCCTCGACCTCGATGCAAAAGCAGTTGCGGCCGATCTCACCGAGACCGCCGAGAAAAACGATGCGTACTGGGTCCGCCACGGGCGCAGGCTAGCCGGTGAGTGTGACCAGACCCCCGGCCTGGATCAGGACTTGGTGCAGGCCCGAGCGGTCAGCGGCCGGCCACTTCGACGCGGGTGTCGTTGAAGCAGGCGCCGTCGGCGAGGTCGGACAGGGTGGCGGGAACCAACGCGTTCGGGGTCAGTCCCTCAGCGAAGTCACGACACCAGCTGCCCTTGGGCATCGACGCGACGCCGGGCCTCATCGCCGAGTCCACGCTGACGACGGTGGTGATCGACGCGCGGTCGTTGTACACGCGGACCGTGGCGCCATCCGCGAGTCCGCGCACCTCGGCGTCATCGGGGTGGAGATGGATCGCGGGATCGGCCGGCTGGAACTCGCCGAACATCGAGTTGATCGTCTTCGTGGTCGCGGGAGTGATCAGCGTGAGCGGGTACGGATCGGTCAGCTCGACGTAGCGCGGCACACCGAGCCCCGGCAACGAAGCCAGGCGCGCGCGGCGATCCTGGAACGACGGGAACGTGTCACGGAACTGCACGGTGCCCTCGCTCGGACGCGTGGCCCGCGCCTCGGTGTAGGTGCCGTCGTCCTTCAGGGAACGCGCCAAGATCGCCTCCCGCTCGACGGAGAACCGCGTGAGGTCGTACCCGAGCCGGCGCGCCAACTCGGCGGCGAGTTCGTTGTTGGACCGGCTCTCCCCCACCCGCTCGATCACCGCCGGCATCGGTTGCAGCATGAACGAGCCGTACGACGAAGCGAGGTCGTCGGTCTCGAAATGGGTCGTCGCCGGGAGGACCACGTCGGCATACCGGGCGGTGTCGGTGAGCACCTGGTCGTGGACGACGGTAAAGAGGTCGTCACGCGCCAGGCCACGCATGACCGCACCCTGATCCGGATTGGTCGCCACCACATTCGATCCCTGAATGAACATCACCGCGATGGGCGGGTCCAGGTCCGGATCACACAGCTGCGCGCCGATCTGGTTCATTCCGAAGGCGCGTGGACGGCGGCGATCCTCAGGGGTCTCCGGCTCGCGCGCATCCCACGCCAGCGGGGTCGCCTCCCCCAGGCTCGCGAGCACGCCGGAACCCAGGTTCCCGAACTGTCCGGTGAGGACTGGCAGCGCGAACACGGCAGCACACGCTGAACCGCCGTTGCGGTTCCGCTCGAGTCCCCAACCGGCGCGCAGCGTGGCCGGGCGCACCGTGCCCCAGAGCTCCGCAAGTTCGGTGATGGAACTCGGGTCGACCGCACAGATCTCTGCGGCACGCGCCACCGGGAACTCGTGAGCCGCCACCAAGAACTCCTCGACTCCGGTTGCATGATCGGAGAGGAACTCGTGCGCGAGCAGGT
>JANLTQ010000623.1:0-2946 GCA_031363005.1 Acidimicrobiia bacterium
TCACCGCCGGAACAGACGTCCTCGCTGCCGTCGGTGTAGGACGCGATCACTTGGCCGGAGATGACGTACCCCCAGTGCGGCGCGTGGCAGGCGTCGTCGTGCAGGCCTTGCAGCAAAGGCGCGATGTCGGTGCCCGCACCCAGCGAGAAGTATTCGCCGCCGATCGTGGAGTAGCCGGACGCGTCACCGAAGCCGACTGCCTGGCGGGCGACGGCTCCCGGTACGTCGATCTTGACGGGGATCTGTTCCTTGGCGATGTGCATGGTGGTCCTCTCGGGTTCGGCGCCCATTCGAGCGATGCCGTCACCATGCCCGGAGGCCCTTGCAAGATCCCTGCCGATCCCATGCAGCGGTATCGGCGCTCGGGCCCTAGGGTTGACGACCGTGGCACGAGCACGCAAGCAGACCGAGTTTCTCGCAACCGTCCCGCTGTTCTCCGCCCTGACCAACGATGAGCTGACCACCGTCGTCCGGGCCGCCGAAGAACTCGACGTCGCGGGTGGCGAAGAGCTGGTCACCGAGGGTCGCGTCGGGCGCGACTTCTTTCTCATTCTGGCTGGGGAGGCGGTCGTGCGGCGCGACAGACGCAAGGTCGCCACGTTGGGACCCGGCAACTGGTTCGGTGAGCTGTCGCTCATCGACAACGAGCCGCGATCCGCGACGGTCGTGGCCGTCACCGATATGAAGTTGCTCGTCCTGGGTCAAGCAGAGTTCGGTGGCCTGCTCGAGACCGTGCCGTCGATGGCGGCCAAGCTGCTGCGCGGCATTGCCCTGCGCCTGCGGCAGGCGGACGCCCGCGCCCTCACCAACTGAACGTCGGCACGCGCGTCACGGCGCACAGATCCGGCACGCTTCCAGCCCCCGCCCCCGAGCTGCGTCGATGTTCATCGGCGTGATCCCAGCCTGACCCTCGACGAGCCGGCAGTTGGGCCGGTGGTATGCGTTCGGCCCGGCGAGCACCACATCGGAACCCGTCTCGGCGCTCTGGACGGCCGCGACCACCTGCTCCGCTTCCGCAACGCGCCCCAGTGTCTCGCGCAGATCCTCGAGCGTGGCCTGCAACGAGGCCCGATCGTTGCGGTGGCTCTGGGTGATGATCAGCGCGGAGCCGAGCACCACCAGGGCGAGCCCGCCGAACCCACCGGAGACGAGGTACGGCACCTGAGCAGAGACCCGGTCGTAGCTCGCGGCGCCGTTCCACCCGAGGAAGATCAGCACCGCCCCCACCAGGCAGTACAGGATGCCGAGCAGTCCACCGAGCTTGTCCCAACGCAGCTTCATCGTTCCTCCTCGTGAGGCGCGTCGGCTGCCTTGCCCAGGTAGCTCTCGCGCAGGTTCGCGTTCTTGATCTCGTCGCCGACGCCGCTGAAGATCAACGTCCCCTTCTCCATGATGAGCACCCGGTCGGCGTACGGAAGCACCCCGACGTTCTGCTCCACGATGATCACCGTCACTCCGTCGCCGTTGATGCGCTTCACCACTTGGAAGACCGTCTTGGCCAGCGCCGGGCTCAGACCGAGCGACGCTTCGTCGATGAGGAGCAGCTTCGGCCTCGACATGAGCGCGCGACCGATGGCGAGCATCTGCTGCTCGCCGCCCGACAGTGTGCCCGCGTCCTGGTCGACGCGTTCTTCCAGCCGGGGGAAGTACTCGAAGACGAGGTCGCGGCGCGCCTCGACCTCGTGGCGGTGAGAGCGGCGCGTCCACGCACCGAGCCGCAGGTTGTTCGCGACACTCAACGCGGGGAACACCCGGCGACCTTCCGGCACGAGTGCCACGCCACGCGGCACGAGCTTCGACGGGGTCTGGCCCGCGATGTCCGTGCCGTCGAAGGTGATGGAGCCCGCGTCGGGTTTCAACAGGCCGGCGATGGTCGAGACGGTGGTGGTCTTGCCCGCGCCGTTGAGCCCGAAGAGCACTGCGGTCTCGCCTTCCTCCACATCGAAGTCGACCCCGAGCAGCACGGGGTTCTCGTAGCCCACCCGCAGGTTGCGCACCTCGAGCAGTGCCATCAGCCCGCACCCATCAAACAAGAATCCATCGGCCCGCGTCCATCAATCGGTGTCCAGCAGTGATTCGATCTGACCTTCGACCCCGGCGAGGTTCGGGTCGTCGGCGTCTTCTCCGAGGTACGCCGTGACCACCTGAGGGTGGTTGCGCACCTCTTCGGGGAGGCCTTCCGCGAGCAGCTGACCGAAGTTCAGGCAGTAGACGTAGTCACACACGCGCACGACGAGCGGGACATGGTGCTCGATCATCGCGATCGAAAGACCGAACTCCTTGCGCAGTCGCAACAGCGTGTCGCCGAGTTCATGGGCCTCCTCGGGTCCCATTCCCGACGACGGCTCGTCGAGCAGCAGCACCTCCGGGTCCGTCGCCAGCACGGTCGCGATTTCGACCCGCTTGAGTACCCCGTACGGGAGTCCGACCACGTAGTCGTCGAGGATGTCCGCGACGCCCATGAGATCGGCGATGGCCTCCGCCTTCCGGTTCAGCGCTCGCTCGGCCGTGAAGCTGCGGGGCGCGCCCACGATCCCGGCCAGGATCGAATAGTCCGCGTCGAGGTACTGCGCCGACACGAGGTTCTCGCGCACCGTCGACCCCTTCACCAAGCCGACGTTCTGGAAGGTGCGACCCAACCCGAGCGCCACCCGTTCATGCACGGAGAGGCCGGTGACGTCACGTCCCTTGAAGATCACCCGACCGCGGTCCGGACGGTAGAAGCCGGTGATCACGTTGAAGGCCGTGGTCTTGCCGGCGCCGTTCGGCCCGATGATGCCGACGATCTCCCATTCCCCGACCGAGATGTTCACGTCGGTGTTCGCGTAGACCCCGCCGAAGCGAACGCTGATACCCCTAGTCTCAAGCACGGACATCGCTGATCTGCACCTCCTTCGGACCGCGGTCGTGCCGGTCGAAGCGTCCGCCCCGCAACCACGCCTGGAT
>JANLTQ010000653.1:0-2309 GCA_031363005.1 Acidimicrobiia bacterium
GGTTGCCGTCGCACTCGGTGTAGAGCACAGTGACATCTCCGGTCGAGAGGTCCACGCGCTCGATGCGGCCGCCCGAATAGTCCTCCGGTTGCAGCGTGTCCGTGACCGTCATCCCGAAGATCTCCGTGAACCCCCAGCCACCGCTGTTGCACACGTAGCCCGCGCCGTCGGGACCGATCGCCAGTCCGTTCGGACTGCCGCCGGGCGTGGCGACGGTCTCGATCCGCCCGTCGGGGTGTACCCGATCCACCGTGCGCCGCTTCAACTCCACGCACAGCACGGTGCCATCGGGCATCCACACCGGCCCTTCGGGAAACTCGAGTCCGGTTGCGATCTCGGTGATGTCCATAGTGCTCCTTGACGCGATCCGACCTCGAGCGATCACCCGAGTGAGTTCGCATTGGAGCGCACGCGCGCCAAACGTGGCAAGAATGCGCCGATGAAGATTCGACTGGACCCCCAAGACGAGTACCTGCACCCGCTCGAAGACGCCACCAACTTCAACGAGAGCATGTACTTCAACGTGTACGACCCGGCGGAGAAGATCGGCGGGTTCCTTCGCCTCGGCAACCGTGCGAACGAGGGCTACGCGGAGATGACCACGTGCATCTATCTCCCCGACGGACGCGTCGGGTTCATGTTCGGGCGGCCCGAGATCTCGAACAACGATGCGTTCGACGCGGGTGGCATGAAGTTCGACGTCGTGACTCCGTTCGAAGCGCTGCGCACCACCTATACCGGCAAGGTCGTCCTGCTCGACGAACCGCTGCAGATGGCGAACCCGCGCAAAGCCTTCACCGACAACCCGTGGGTCGACGCGCGCGTCGAGCTCGACTACCGCGGCATCGCGCCGATGTTCGGCGGCGAGCCCGTGAACGACGACGGCACGCCGCTCACCGAAGATCTCTCGGGCGGGTTCGCACGTGGGCACTACGAGCAGCACGTCGGCGCGCGTGGCGTCATCCAAGTTGGCGACGAGGAATGGGCCGTCGACGGCTACGGACTGCGAGACCATTCGTGGGGCCCGCGCTTCTGGCAGGCACCATGGTGGTATCGCTGGCTCACGATGAACTTCGACGACCACAGCGGCTTCATGATCTCGATCGTCACGTCACGAGATGGCAAGCAGCGCATCGGCGGCATCGCGCTCGAAGACGGCGAGTACCGCCACATCGATCGCGCCGAGATCGAGACGGACTGGGTGGGCGACGACTTCTACCACCAGGAGATCCGGGTCACCGCCGGCGCCGGAGACCGCGACTACGAGATCACCGGCAGCGTGCTCAACCTCATCCCGCTGCGCAATCGCCGCACCTCGCCCGAGGGTGAGAAGCTCGTCACCCGCATCTCAGAAGGCATGACCGAATGGCACTGGAACGGCCACACCGGATACGGCCTCTCCGAATACCTCGACCAGATCGTCGACGACAAGCCCGTGGGTTTGGACTGAACTCACAGGCAGACGGGACATTCACCGAGCGAAGCGAGCAGCTCGGGAGGGAGCCCACGCGGCACGCGGTCCCTTGGTTGGCGACCGTACGAGCAGAGATGATGGTCAGTCCCGACTCGCTCCGCGCGAGAGTCTCGACCAACTACCTGTTTCTGAACGTGCCGTCGAGGGCGTGGGGGTTGTCGGCGTCGAGTTGCCACAACGCGAGCGCGGCTTCGGCCGGGTCGTCGGCGGCAGCCCGCTCGGGCATACCGGCGAACCCGAGCAGCTGACGTGCACGCGGTGGAAGGGTGCGGGCCAACTCGGGGCCGACACCGACCGCCACGGCCTCTTCAGGCGTGAGCCAGCCAACGAGGTACGAGAGGTACAGCGCCTTGCGCCACCGATCATCGGTGACGTTCGCACCGCCGCCGTGCACGAGGCTGCCGAGATAGATCAACGCATCGCCCGGCTCGAGTTCCACCTGGACCGCCAGCGAATCGTCGATCGGCCGGTCGAGCGGCCAGCGGTGGCTGCGCGGAATGACTCGCGTCGCGCCGACGGCCGCGTCGTAATCGCCCAGCGCAACGAGTACCGAGATCTGGAGCGGCACGCCGAGCTTGGCCGCGAGATTCCAGTTGAGGTCGTCCCGGTGCAAGGTCTGCTGTTTGTTTCCCGGCCCGATGAAGATGGTTTCGGACTGGCTCATCCAATAGTCGCCGCAGTACGGCAGGAGCACGCGGTCCGCAAGATCGAGCAGCGTCGGGTTGAGCAGGTACTCGTCGATGAACGTTGGGCTCTTCGCGGGGATCCCTTGGACGCGCACCGTGTTCGATCCGTAGAACGAATCGTCGAATCCCTCACGGAAACCAGGCTGGCG
>JANLTQ010000659.1:0-2864 GCA_031363005.1 Acidimicrobiia bacterium
CCGAGCACCGACCGCAGCGGGGTCACGCCCGGGCCCGCAGGATGTCCCGGGCCATGCGCGCCTGTTCGGCGAATGAGTCCGTGGCCGCGCCGAGGCGTACGGCTCGCGGCACGGTTCGGAGTGCGGCCACCGACATCGGCAGGAGCGCGAGTCCGAGCGACGTCCACCCCACCCACGAGGCGACTCGATCCGTCGCCAACTCCGCAACGATCGCGGAGAGCGTGGAGAACATGGCCAGCGCGACGAGCCGGTTCATTGGGTATGCGTCCGTGGTGACGCGCCGGTAGTAGGCGGAGATCGACGCGAGATCCTGGTCGGTGGTGATGCCGCGCGCCTGCACGTCGAACATGAGGTCGAACCACAACACCGCGAGCAGGAAGCCTGCGGGGGCTGCGACGAAGGTCTCCACCAGGGGAGTCTCACAGGTCGTCGGGTGACGGCCTTCCGTCGGTCAGAATTCAAGGACGGTCAATGCATCGGGAGGGCGGCGCTACGCCGAACAGGGCCACCGGAAGATGGAAGCAGCCGAGGGCGCTTTCGGCGCCACCGTGGTACGAGAGGCCGGTCGGTGAGCTTCGCCACCGGGAAACGAGATGTCCACCGGGCATCTTCGCAGCGCAGAGGTCATGAGGTCCGCTACGTTCATGTCTACCGAACCTGGGGGGCTTTCATGGGTAGGCGACTCGTTGCACTGTTCGCGACGGTTGGTATTGGCTGTGCGCTCGTCGTGAGTGGCGCCGCGCCGGCAGCTTCGTCTGAGCTTCCGTCGCTCACAGTTGGCGACGTCAATGTCGTCGAAGGAGATGCTGGCAGCGCGCTGATCGCGGTGCCCGTCGACCTCTCCTCGCCGCCGTTGGTCACGACGACCGTGACGTATTCGGTTCGCTCCGATACTGCGATCGCCGGAAATGACTTTGTCGCGCGAACTGGAAAACTGACGTTCAAGCCGGGCGTCGCGTCCCTGGCGGTCAGCGTCGGCGTCTACGGGGATACAACTCCTGAGGGCGATGACCACGTCACCGTCGAGCTCACGACCCCCGTCAACGCCTCGGTGGCCGACGGGCTGGGCGGCGTCACGATCTCCGATGACGACACCGACGGCGTGGCCACACGACTCGAGGTCAGCATCGGCGACGTCGACGTGACCGAAGCCGACAGTGGCGCGCATTACGCGGTCATCCCGATCACGCTGTCACGAGCAGCAACATCCAAGGTCGTGGTGCATTTCGATGTTGACTGTGGTTCGGCCACGTTGGGTGCGGACTACTCGATGCCGGCCTCGGGCAACGTCACGTTCGCGCTCGGGCAGCGGTCGAAGGGCATCAAGTTCACGGTGCTTGCCGACGTCACGCCCGAGGATTTCGTTCAGAACATCAAGAACACGATCACGGTGAGGTCGGGCCCGGCCGTCGTCAACTCGCAGGAGGCTGTGTCGGAGATCGTCGATGACGACACGACTGTGGCGCCACCACCGCCGGTCTGGCTTGGACACATCGAGCGCGTGAATGTGGGGAACGACGAGCAAGAAGCAGAACAGCCGCCAGCGTGTCTGTCGACGATGGGCACTTCGTCGCAATCGATCAGTGGGGATGGGCGCTACACGCTCTTCTCGAGCCCGGCGGCAAACCTGGTGGCCGGCGACACCAATGACCTCGTCGATGCATTCGTCCGTGATCGGGTAGCCGGAACCACCGAGCGAGTGAGTGTCGCTCCCGACGGCTCGCAGTTCGAGAGCACCAATAGCTGGGCTGGAGGGGCGCGCGGCCACGACATGTCGGACGACGGTCGCTTCGTGCTCTTCGAAAGTGGCGCAGGGACCGGTCAGAACATGTATGTACGGGACCGCCTGCTGCAAACGACGACCAGCGTGGGCAAGGGATACGGCGGTTCCATCAGCGACGACGGGCAGAAGGCCTCGACGGCGCACTACGAGTACGACACGGTCCAGAACGCCGCGATCTCGGTGGTGGCACTTATCGACGTGACCACTGGGACGAGCACGCTGGTGGACTACCGATCACCCGAGTTCGTCGACCCCTGGCAACGAAACTGGGGAGTCCCGAGGATCAGCGGCGATGGCCGCTCCATAGCCTTCACCGACGCGAACACCAATGTTGTGGCCGGAGACACCAACGCGTGCGCGGACACGTTCTTGTATGACACGGTCTCGCACTCCTACGAGCGCGTGAGCCTGACGAACGCGGGAGCGCAGCAGCAGAACACCTCGCCAATCGTGCAATGCAGCTACGGCTCACCGTCGATCACGGCTGACGGTCGATACGTCGCGTTCGACTCAGCCGCTTGGAATCAGTTTCCAGGCGCGACCAGCTCGGCGGACCTCGGCGCGGTCAATGGTGCTGCGCCATCTGTCCATTCGTACGTGAGGGACAGGCTCCTCGGCACGACACAGCTCGTCGACCCGACCGACACGCCGCACCCCGCGGTCGTGCATCAGTTCACAGCCATGACCGACGATGGCCGGTACCTGTTTTACGTATGCGCGTGTGGCCCCGTGCTTGTTGCACAACCGTGGGCGCTCGACGGGGCGACGTTCAGGCGCGATCGATTGACCGGCGCAACGGATCCGATCGGTGTGTCGGACGACGGCGTGTGGCCAGTCAACGACACGGGCACGGCGGCGGGAGTCGGCGTCAGCGGAGTCTCGGACGACGGTTTGGTCGCGCTCTTCACGAGCGCAGCGACGAATCTGTCGGTTTCCGACCTCAACGGCCAGCCGGATGTCTTTGTGGAGGACCTGCGTTAGTGCTCTGACCTGCACGGTCGGAGTGGGCGGGCTACCGCGCGTTGACGACGTGCGGGGGCGTGTCGTCGAGCCAGTGCACGTCGTGGCCCGCGATCACGAG
>JANLTQ010000669.1:0-1564 GCA_031363005.1 Acidimicrobiia bacterium
GATGTCCACCAGGGTGTCGAACGGACCGGTCCCACGTTCGGACACGACGTCCGCCACCGTCCGGCCCTTCAAGCCTTCATTGGCGGCGGAGTACGTGTCGCCGATGACGTAGTTCGTCCAGTCGGCAAGCCGGCGGAAGACGCCCGCCTCGTCGCTGTTCGCGCGTGCATCCATCCACGCGCGCGCCTCGGGGTCGCGCAACTTCGCGATGCGTTCGCTGACCGGCAGACCCATGACGTCGCTCCAGCCGGGGAACATGAACAGCGCGCAATAGTTCAGGAAGCTCATGTTCATCGGCACGATGACCGGCATGGTCAGCGCGACGACCCGGCCACCAAGCGCCGCCGCCCGGTCCCCCGCCGACAGCTGGCGGGGAACTCGCGCCGGAACGCGCGAATCCACGGTGAGCACGTTCCAGTTGAGCGGACGATTACCCGCAGCCGACATGCGTGCCAGGAGATCGATCTCGGCGTCGTCGAACTGGTCCAGGCAACCGTCGATGATTCCTTCGAGCGTGGTGCCCTCATGGTCCCGGACCACACCGCAGAGCGCGAGCACCTCCGCTTCGCTCGCCCACCGTGACGCCACCGGCCGACCGTCACCGTCGGAGTGGGTCTTGGACAGCGTCGTCGAGAACCCGAGGCCGCCCGCCTCGATCGCCGAGTGCAGCTCACGCACCATCGCGCCGAGCTCGTCGTCGGTTGCTTCCCGGCCGACCGCCTCGGCACCCATGACGTAGCGCCGCAACGCGCAGTGACCCACCAGAAAACCGGCGTTCACCGCGATGTTGCCGTCGAGCCGGTTGAGGTACTGGCCGAAGGACTCCCACTGCCAGTCCACTCCCTGCTCCAACGCGGCGAGGGGCATCCCCTCGACCTTCGCCATCATGCGGCGCAGGTAATCGGCGTCGTCGGCGTGCAGCGGTGCGAGGCTGAACCCACAGTTCCCACCGACGACGCTCGTGACGCCGTGCACGCTGCTCGGTGATGCGCTCGGATCCCAGAAGAGTTGGGCGTCGTAATGGGTGTGCGGATCCACGAAGCCTGGTGTCACCATGAGACCGGCGGCATCGAGCTCGCGATCGCCGGTGTCGTCGACGGTTCCCACTGCGACGACGCGGCCGTCGTGCACGGCCACATCCGCCCGCCGAGCGGGCGCACCCGTGCCGTCGACGACCGTCCCACCTCGAACCACCAGGTCCACCATCCTCGCCGCTTCCCTTCGATCCTTGGAATCGTTCGAATCGACGAATCTATAGGGTCGTCCACACGCTCCATCCGTGGGTCGCCAGACCCAGCCTCGCCGAGGTCGGGGCCGGTAATCTCCCGCTCCCGCAACCCACACCGAGGGAGTACCCGTGACGCGCGCGGACATTGAATGGGGAACGATCCCTCAACTGCTTCGCCACGCTGCGGCCACCCGGGGCAATACCCCCGCGATCTTCGACGGGCCGACGGTCGTGTCCTGGACCGAGTTGGAGCGGGTCGCGCGACGCGCCGCGGCGGGTTATATCGCCGCAGGAGTTCAGGCGGGTGACCGGGTGGCGATCTGGGCCCCCAACCTG
>JANLTQ010000671.1:0-4207 GCA_031363005.1 Acidimicrobiia bacterium
AGGTAGAGACCTCAGGTGCTTGCGGCCAGAGGAGTGGTCCGTAGGTGGGCGCGATCCCCAGCAGGTTGCTTCGGCCGACCTGCAGGTTGGCCGGATCGGTGCCGCCGAGTTCGCCGAGAAAGGCGTCGTCGCCATTGATCCGGACCCGGAGCAGGTTGCTCGGCGCCGCGGCCACGAACTCGACGTCATGGATTCGGTCGTTCGGCATCGGCACATCGATCGGGTGCGGGCTGAACTTCGGTCCGCCGCCCCGTCCCGGCGACGCGAGGGCGACCCGGACTCGATCTCCTGTGGTTCGAAACACCAACGCGCGGGCGTGCGACGCCGAACCCCACGACACCAGTGGATGCCACTGAGCGTCGGCGGGCGGAAGCGCGGCCCGCAGTCGGAACACGCCACCAACGGGCGAACCCTCCACCAGGTGCCACGTGTTTCCGTCGCTCCAGTACATCCCGGCACAGCTTCCGATGATGCGGATGGTGCCGGCGGGTGCGGCCACACCGAGCTGCCCTCGAGCCCGGTCCGCTTGCTCGACTCCCGACCCGCCGAGCGCGCGATCGACGTCGGACTGGAACGCGAGCGCACCGGCGCGCAGGGTGTCCGGCTGCGGGTTGTACAAGCGCTGGTAGACGTAGGCGAGCGAGCCGTTGATCCACACGCCCGCGAGCGCGAGCGTGCTCACCGTCACGAGTGTGCTGACCAGGACCCGTCTTCGGGTCCGCGTGCGGCACGAGATGCGGCGTTCCAGAAGTGAGTAGCAGCCGGCGATGCTTCCGATGATCACGAGTGGAAGCCAGTCGCCCAGGTACCGCTGTGCGATGAAGGCAATCGTCAGGACGAATCCGATCCCGGACGCGGCCCCGATGAGCGGCGCGCGGAGTACCTCGGAGCGAGACGTCATCGCAGTTCGTCGTGAGAAGACGGCGACGGCCCCGAAACCGGTCAAGACCGTCAGCGCCGGCATGGACGCAGGGACGCTGCTCGAGACGTCGAGCATGTCGATCACCGCTCCGCCGAACACGACGGTGTGAAAGCGGGGGAAGGTCACCCACGGAAACATCGGCGAGCGTCCGAGGGCGTCGGGACGGAGGGACTGCCACAGGGTGGTCGGCAGATACTGCAGCCCGAAGTAGCTGCCGCCATTCGCGTCGAGTGCCCGCGCCGCCTGAGGTCGAACTTGAAACAGGACCTGATGACGCCACGGGACACTGAACAAACTCCCGAACCGAGACCAGTTCACGTAGGCGAACAGAGCGATCGGAATCACCACTGCGGCTGCGAGCAGCGGCGCGCGCAACCGTCTCCGTGACGAGTCGGCTTCGACCGGCGCACCGAGCGCTCCCACCGCGCGTCGAGCGCGATGCCACCCCGGAAAGCTGACGCGGGTGAGCGCTTCCTGGTGGGCGCGAAGCCAGGTTCCGCCGACGATCAGTGCCAGCGCGAGGACTGCGCCGAATCCCAACGAAGCTCGGGAGGCGAGTGCCAACGCCACTCCCGCCGATGCACCGGCGAGCCGAGCCCGGCTCGGGCGAAGTGAGAAGGCGATCATCCGCTCGTACGCAACGAGCGACCACGCCACTCCCCATACGATCGCTTCGTGGTACACCCACGCGCGGCTGGCGAGGAAGAGCGCGCAACTCCCGCAACCGGCGACGATCGGGACGACGAAGCTCAGCGTGAGGTCCGAACGCCCGACGGGTGTGTCCGGGCGAAAGATGCTCCGGATGCGCCAATGCAACGCGATCACGGCGGTCAGGAACACGCCGAAGCCGGCGAGCATGCTCAAACGGGTCAGGCGGCCGACCAAGCTCGGCGCGAGTTCCACCACGGGCATCCGCAGGATGCTCGGCCAGATTCCGAAGTACGTGTACGTCCGGCCCTGGAGCCGAAATCCTTCGAAGAACATCGCCTTCGCCGGGACGTCCCAATGGCCCGCCATCAGCGCTCGCGCCTGCGCGTCGTAGAAGGCTCCGTACACGTCGTGGGTGAGGAGTTCGCGACCGCCGACGGTGAGGATCAGCGTGAAGACGAGCAGCGAGATCGTGGCCCCGATGCTCCCCGCGATCAGGAACCGTCGGCGGCCGCTCGCGGTCCGGACGTCTCGCGCACCGACTGCGGATGTGCGCACCGGGAACGCACGATGCCGCTCATGTTTGGTGACTGCGCCCCGCCAGGAGATCGACGATTGCTCCACATCGAGCGGTACCCTGACGCCGTGGCTCCGAAACGCATAGGCATCATCGTCGTGGCGTACAACGCTGCGTCAACCCTCGCAAAGGTGCTGGATCGGATCCCTCGAGACTTCATCCCGCGCATCACCCAGATCCTGATCTGTGACAACGCGTCAGAGGACCAGACCTATCTCGTCGGGCTCGGGTACAAGCAGGTCGACGGTCGCAAGCTGCCGCTCGAGGTGCTCCGGAATCCGAAGAACGTCGGGTACGGCGGCAACCAGAAGATCGGCTACGAGTGGGCGATCACGCACGAACTCGACATCGTGGTGCTGCTCCACGCGGACGGCCAGTACTCGCCCGAGATGCTCCCTGAGATCGTCGCACCGCTCGAACGCGGGGATGCGGACGCGGTGTTCGGATCGCGCATGATGACCCCCGGTGGTGCCCGTAAGGGCGGGATGCCGATGTACAAGGTGATCGGCAACAAGGTGCTCTCGACCATCGAGAACCGGCTTGCCGGCACCGACCTGAGCGAATGGCACAGCGGGTACCGGGCGTACTCGGTGGCTGCGCTCCGTGACGTCCCGTTCCAACGCAACAGCAACGAATACGACTTCGATACCGAGATCATCATCCAGTTCCACGAGGCCGGAAAACGGATCATGGAGATCCCGATGCCCACCTATTACGGCGACGAGATCTCCTACGTGAACGGACCTCGGTACGCGAAGGACATCGTGAAGGACGTCCTTCGGTACCGCGCCCACAAGATCGGGATCGGCAAGGGAGATACCGCCTTTGCATCGAGCCTCTACGAACCGAAATCCGGAGCCGACACCGCCACTCGTCGGATCCTCGCGTGGCTGTCGGGGCTCGAACCGGGTCGGGTCCTCGTCGTGGGTGCGGCGGCGAGTCTCATTGCGGCTGAGGTCCGGGGGATGGGTCACGACGTCATCGCGCTCGTCGATCCCGGACCGGACGGACCCGACGCGTCGGCAACCCCCGACGAGCCCGGCGTGATCGTTACGGACCTTGATGCTGGGTTGCCACCCGGGGTCAGTGACTTCGACGCCATCGTTGCGGTGGACGCCATCGGGCGAGTGCGGGACACCGAGGCGTTGCTCGCGCGTCTGCGCAACGCGCTCGTGCCCGGGGGCCGTTTGCTCACGAGTGTCCCGAACTTCGCGCACTGGTACCCGCGTTCACGAGTGGTGACGGGCCGGTGGTCCTACGACACCCGTGGCTTGTTGGACGCAGCGCAGCTCCGGTTCTTCACCGGTCCGGACGCGGAGCGCATCCTGACGGGTGCGGGCTTCGAGCTACGGCGGCGTGAGGTGGTTGGACTCCCACTCGAGGCCGAGCGGTCACGAACTCTCGCGTTCGCCGATGGGGTGGGCGTGGCGCTTCGACCCACGCTGTTCGCCTACCAGTACCTCTTCGAACTGTCGCGCCCGCGCTAGAGGAAGCGTCTCGCGTCGGCCGGCTTTTAGGGCCGCGCGGCGAGCAGAATGTACGCGCCGCCCGGGAGGATCGTCTCCAACGTGCTGGCGATCGGGACCGACGCGTTTGGGGAACGGTTCTCGTAGATGTAGCCGTGGAGACGAACGCCCTCCACGTGGAGGCCGGCGTCCCGGGCGAGTTGGCCGAGCGTGCGCCGGGAGTAGTGCAAGAGCCCGCGACACACGCTGGACACCACGCCGAACGCGGCCATCGGGGGGTGATTGCGGTTCGGCTCGCAGATCGCGACTCCCGTCCGCGCGACGCGTCCCATCTCTCGCAGCGCGTCCACCGGTCGGTCCAGGTGGTGAAGCAGATTCCCGGCGAACACGAGGTCGTAGCTGTCGTCGGTGAACGGCAACTCGTAGGCGTTCCCAACCTGCATCAGTTCGGGAACGGGGCTGCGTTCAATCATGTTTTCGGAGAGTTCGAGCCCAGTCACCGTCTTCGCTCGCTGGGACCACCAGTACGTGAACATCCCGGTTCCCGCACCGACGTCCAGCACGGAGGCGTCCTCGCCGATCCCGAGCTGATCA
>JANLTQ010000678.1:0-3766 GCA_031363005.1 Acidimicrobiia bacterium
TCGAGGTAGATCCGCCGGTAGTAGCCGACCATTCCCATCCAGTCCACGTAGTCGTCGCCCGGATACAACGGTGCGAGCCGCACGCTCGGTCGAGCCGTGATCACGTTGGGGCTCCAGATCCAGATCGCGTTGGTTGCGCCGATCGCCGTGAACCGGTCGTGAACGTGGCGCCACGCCGTGACGTACTGACCGCGACTGTTTCCGTTGCGCTCTTCGCTCCACGGGAACCAGTTGCCGTTCATCTCATGGGCGAACCGAATCGCAACGGGAAGCCCGAGGTCGCGCACGGAGGTCGCGAAGCGATCGATGTACTCGTCGTGGGAGCCGTCGATGATGGACGCCAACGCGTACCCCGGTTCCTGGGTGTTGTCGCTGTCCGGCCCCACTGGTTGCACCGTCGGCCGCGGTTCCCACGAGATCGTCGGCAGCGCACCGCGTCGCCACGTTTCGATGACCGCGTCGCTCGGGAAGTCGCGATCCCAGCCTTGGAAGAACTGCACCATGCTCGGCAACTTCTGTGCCGCCGCCGCGAAGATCTGGAAGTCCTTCCAGTCGTACGGTGCCTGCGGAGTGGACACGCCGAAGTACGTGTCCGTCGGCGCGAGCGCCTGGGCGAGGGTCGGAGTTTCCGGCAGGCCTTCGGGTTTGGGCGGCTCCGGTGGCCGAGCCCCGGCGGGCGTGGACGGCGGACGGTTGAGGTCCACCGGAAGCAACGAACACGCGAGCCCGTCGTCGTTCATCGGTCCCGGTGGTCCGTCGAGACCGTTGGGATCGTTGAGGTCGGCGACGTAGGCCGCCTGCGCGTCCTGTTGCCAACGAAAATCACTGCACCGCGGTGGGCGCGGAGTCGGTGTCGTGGTCGAGGTGGTAGTGGGCGCAGGCCGGTTGGTGTTGCTCGCTGAACGGCGGCCGCTTGCCGACGTCCGGGACGTGGCGCGCGCGCCGGCCTTGAGGACCGTCGCCCCCTTCGCGTTCGGTTTCGTGCTCGACGGGGTGGGCTTGGGCTTCGTGCCGCCGTCGAGGGCATCGGTGCTCGCCGCGGTGGCCGTCCGGACGTTGGCGCGCGCGGCCTGGGCGCGTGCAGCGCTGCGCGCGGAGGGAGATGCGACTCGACTCGCGCTGCTTGCCGACGCCGCGGCAAGCGTGTCGGGGTTCGGCGCGGCCGGGGACGTGTAGACGAAGAGTCCGATGCCTGCGAGCAACGCGCCCATCAGACGCAGGTGAGTGGTGCGAGTACTACCCATGGTAGGCAACTCCGGCGAAGACGAGGACGGACGCGAGCATGTAGGGAATTGCTCCCCAGGGATTGCGATGGCGGTTCTTTACTTCGTCGCCGTTGAACGCGTTGGCGCGAGTTCCCCAGCCGTCGTTGCGCGCCATCCGCATGAACCCCCAGATGCGAATGGGCATCAACATGAAGGTGTTCAGAAGGGTGAACGCCGGCAGCAGCCACAGGTCCCGCGGATGTTCTTCGAAGTGGCGCGCTTGGCGGATGTACGCGGAGAGCCACGTCGCCAACAGCGTCAGCGTCAGGATGAGGAACGTGCCGATCACCGCGCCGTACCCGAAGGTGATGCCTTCGTAGAAGTTGATGTTCTCACCGAGGAGCAACCGCACGACGAGGCCGGTCACCGTGGCGAGCCAGAGGAACGGCGTCACGATGTCGGCCACGTAGAACACCGCGAGCATCGGCGTATTGCGCACCATCCACGGCAGCATCCGCAGCGTGTTGTACTGACTGCCGCGAGACCATCGCATCTGCTGTTTGGCCATCTTGCGGATGCCGACCGGAGCGTCGGTATACACGAGGCTGGTGGACTGGTACACCGCGCGGAAGCCCTGTTTCAGGCAGAGGTTGGTGAGCGTCCGGTCGTCGCTCACCTCGAGGAACACGCCGAGGAATCGTTCGCCGAGGAACGCCGGCATCGCGTCGGTCAGCACGGAATGTCGGAACGCGATGGTCCGGCCGGGCAGACACCCCACCTGCCCGAGCACGCTCATCGCCGGCATCGAATATTGCACGCGGATGTTCTCCAGCCAGTCCGCCCACCGGGTGAGGACGTTTCGGCTCGCATCGATGATCCGTTGATTGGTGGTGACGCCGCCCACCGACGGTTCGGCAAACGGCTTCATCAGTTCAGGGAGCGTGCCGTCGGTCCAGATCGTGTCGCTGTCGACGAGCACCACGATCTCGCCGTCGCTCACCGCCAGACCTTCCCGGATGGCGTTGCGCTTTCCGGGAATCGAGGTCCAGATCCATTCGACGCCGGGGTAGGCGGCACACACCGTCTCGAGCTTCGGGTTGCGCGGTCCGTTGATGACGACGATGACCTGATGCGGGGACTGTTCGGTGATGTGGTCGAGGACCTCGTGAAAGAGGCCGACGGGTTCATCGACGACGGGGATGATCACCGACGCCGTCGTGGCGTAGTCGGCGGTCCACGGCCGATAGCGCCGGGAAAGTGTGACCTTCACCAACCACAGCGCCCAGGTCATGGCCACAAGGACCGTGAAGACGTAGAGACGGCCCCCGTTGAGGGTGTCGCGCAATTGCAGGAAGAAGATGAACAACGTTGTCCTCGTGGGGCGGTGTTGACGGAGCACGGTCTCAGAGAGGTATGAGTGGATTCGGCACTATGCCGGGAAAATCTTGAATGAAAGTCGGAACCGGGTTGACCGACCTACGCCCACGACGTGTGTGAAGATCGTCGGTCCTCATGTCGATCACTGGTTTCGTGCGCCGCTCCTGGTTTTCCTGCGTGGCCGCCACGGTGGTGATGACGTTCGTCGTCAACGCCGCGTCGGTGGCCGTGGCGACTCCGGCGCGCCCGCGCGCACCGGAGCCGGCACCGACGGTGGCGAACGGCCCACTCGGACGCATCGCCGAACTGGGATCGCTCGTTGCGAACCGTGAGCGCGAGCAGGACGCCGAGCAAGCGCGCCGAGACCTCGCCTCGCAACGTCTCGCCGCTACGCACCTGGCCGAGAACGCAGCACTTGCCCAAGCCGATTTGCTCGGTCGGATCGCGATCCAGACCCAGAGTGCGTACCGCGCCGCCCGTGCTCGAGTCGGTGCCTTAGCGAGCGCGTACTACCGGGATGCCGGTGACCCGACGGTGCTGCTCCGGCTGCTGCGGTCCAAGTCCGCGGTCGAGTACGGATACCGCCAGAAGATGGTTTCGACCGTGGGTGAGCGCGAAGCGCGCGTCGCGAAGGACGCAAACCGCACCCGCCGTCGCGCCGCGGTCGCGGCGCAGAATGCCGGCAACGAAACCGAGCGACTGCACGGTGTGATCCAGGACCTCGAAGCCGAGATCCCCCGGCGGGACGCGAGGGTCGCCGAGCTCCAGGTCGGAGTGTCTCGCGCTCGGTACTGGCTCGCCCGGTGGCAGTCGATTACGTCCGGGGTGGACACTCCGATCATGAGTCGCTCCATCCTCGGGCCGGACGAGCTGACGGAGTGGTTCGTTGCGACTCGGCGTCGAGGCGCCCGTATCACGGTGCCGATGAGCGAACTCGCACGCGCGTACATCGAGGAAGGTCAAGCCGCCCAGGTCCGGGGTGACATCGCCTTCGCGCAGTCGATCCTCGAGACCGCGAGCTTCTACTTTCCCGACGGCGGTCAACTGAACCCGACGGACAACAACTTCGCCGGGATGGATGCGTGCGACAGCTGTCCACACGGAACACCGTTCCCGGATGCGCGCACCGGTGTGCGGGCCCAAATGCAACAGCTCCGGGTCTACGCCGATGCTCAGCTCACGAA
>JANLTQ010000691.1:0-4845 GCA_031363005.1 Acidimicrobiia bacterium
GGAAGGCCGCATCGGCGCTGTTGTCCTGACCTTTGATTTGCGCCCGAAGCCTGCGGGCCTCGCCGCGTACAACTGGCCCGCGCCGTGGCGCGACGCCATCCTGGCGCGATACACCGAAGCCACCTTGGTGAAGGTGTTGGAGGACTCGGGGATCGGCCGTCCCTCCACCTACGCGTCGATCATCAACACGATCACGAGCGAGCGCGGATACGTGTGGAAGAAGGGGAACGCACTCGTTCCATCGTGGACTGCGTTCGCCAAGACGCAACTACTGGAGCGCTACTTCTCCCACCTCGTTGACTACAGCTTCACCGCCACGATGGAGGAAGCGCTGGACGCGGTGGCGCGCGGCGAAGGTGAAGCCGAGAAGTGGCTGCACTCGTTCTACTTCGGCAACGGAACCGCAGGGCTGAGCGAACTCGTCTCCGAGGAGAACCTCGCCAAGATCGACATGGCCGAGGTCAACAAGATCCTCATCGGCACCGACGAGTCCGGTGGCGAGTTCGTCGTCAGAGTGTGGAACACGGGCGAGTCGCTCCATCACGGGGACGAGAAGTGTCCGTTGCCGGCCGATCTCCCTCCGGACGAGCTGACCATTGCGCGCTGCGAAGAGCTGATCTCCAAGGGTGCTGCCGGTCCGCGCGAACTCGGCGCTGACCCCACCACCGGCGAACCGGTGTTGGCGCTCAACGGACGGTTCGGTCCGTTCGTGCAGCTCGGCAAGCTCGAAGAAGGCACGAAGGCCAAGACGAAGCCACCGCGCGCGTCGCTGTTCAAGAGCATGGATCCCGAGACCGTCGACCTCGAGACCGCCCTGAAACTGTTGTCGCTGCCGAGGGTGGTGGGTGCCGACGCCGAGGGCAACGAGATCACCGCGCAGAACGGCCGGTACGGCCCGTACCTGAAGAAGGGCACGGACAGTCGCAGCCTCGAGGCTGAGGACCAGATCTTCACGTGCACGCTGGAACAGGCCGAAGTGATCTTCGCCCAACCCAAACGTGGTCGGGGTCAGACGGCCAAGCCACCGCTGGCCGAACTGGGAGAGAGCCCGGACACCGGCAAGCCCATCCGGGTGCTCGACGGCCGCTTCGGGCCCTACGTCACCGACGGCGCGACCAACGCCACGCTCCGACGCGGGCTCGATCCCGAGACCATGACGTTCGAGGACGCATTGGACCTCCTGCGCGAGCGTGCCGCGAAGGGGCCGTCGACGAAGGCCAAGAAGTCGACGAAGAAGCCGGCCGCGAAGAAGACGGCCAAGAAGACCGTGAAGAAGTCGGCGAAGAAGCCGGGCGCCGGAACGACGCGCGTGGTGAAGAAGGGCCAGAGCGCCGCAGCGAAGAAGGCCACCGCAAAGAAGGTGGCAGCGGTCGAGGCACTCGGTACTAGTGACGACGCCTTCTGATCCACCCTCGCCGGAGTCGGCGACTTCCGACGCGGGCGTAGGAATGCCGAGCCGGCGGCCCGGTGCGGATCCCGCGCCCTTCATCCCGAGCGCGGGCGAAGAAACCCCGGTTCCAACGGAGTCGTTCCGACTCTTCGGATCGAAGCCGTTCCTGCGGCTGTGGCTTGCTCAGGTCTTCTCGAGCCTCGGAGACTGGGTCGGCCTGATCGCCATTCTGGGGATCACTGCGCAGGTCTCGGATGGGTCGGCCGCGGCCATCAGTCTCGTGATGGGGGCCCGGATGCTGCCGGGTTTCTTCCTGGCAACGCTCGGCGGGGTGATGGTCGATCGCTTCGACCGTCGCCGGATCATGGTGTTGTGCGACCTCGGACGCGCCGCGCTGATTTCCACATTGCCGTTCGTGAACAGCCTTGCGCTCCTCGTGGTCGCATCCTTCTTCATCGAGATCATGACGTTGCTCTGGGGGCCGGCGAAGGACGCGTCGGTTCCCCACTTCGTGCCCGAGGAGAATCTGGCGTCGGCCAACACGCTCTCTCTCGTCGCGTCGTACGGGACGTTTCCCCTCGCGGCGGGCATCGCAGCGGTGCTCTCGGTCGTCGCCACCTGGCTGGGTGGCTTCGACGCGCTGAAGTCACTGAAGGTCGACAACGATGTGATCTCGCTCTGGTTCGATGCGATCACGTACATCACGTCCGCGCTGATCGTGTTCCGGCTGCCGATTCCGCGCCCGGCGCGCGACGGCAACCAGAAACTCGATCTCGCGTCGAGCATGCGCGAGATCAAAGAGGGCGTGAAGTTCATGCGCTCCGAACCTTTCAGCCGCGCCGTGATCATCGGCCTCGGCGGCGGGCTCATCGGAGCCGGCGCGATGGTTCCACTCGGCCAGCTGTTCGCGGAGGAGGTACTGGGATCCAAAGCGCAGTACGGCGTGATGCTCTCCGCGCTCGGCACTGGCGCCGCGCTGGGATTGTTCGCAATCCTGGCGCTGCAGAAGAAGCTGCCTAGGGAGTCGGTGTTCTCCTGGGCGGTGATCGGTTGCGGCGGGTTCCTGATTGCCGCGGTGTCGTTCAACGTGGGCGGGATCACGGCACTGCTCATCGCCATCGTGGGCGCGGGCGCTTCGAGCGCATACGTCACGGGATTCACGCTGATCCAGGAGACCGTGTCGGACGAGATGCGGGGCCGAACGTTCGCGACCCTCTACGCAGTGGTGCGGCTGTGCCTGTTGTTGTCCCTCATCGTGTCGCCACTGTTCGCGGATCTCTTCGACTGGGTGTTCTCGCTCTTCAGCTCGTCACAACACATTCAGCTCGGCGGGTTCGGCTACTCGTTCCCCGGTGTCCGCGCTGCGCTGTGGGCCGGCGGCGCGCTCACCGTCGCTTCCGGCCTGTACGCGCGCCGGCAGTTGTCGCGCATTTCCTCGAACCACCCGACCATGTCTGAGCACCAACCGACGAACGGCTCGTTCGGGAGGGCTGATGTATCGGTTGCGGACGAGAGCGAGGGATCCGAATGACGGGTCGATTCGTGGTTCTCGAAGGGGGCGACGGGTCGGGCAAGTCCACCCAGCGTGATCTGCTCGTCGCGTGGTTGGTGCAGTCCGGCATCGAAGCCGTTGGCACGCTCGAACCGGGTGGCAGCGTGCTCGGCGTGTCGCTCCGGAAACTGCTGCTCGACGGGGACGCGATCGCGCCGCGCGCCGAAGCGTTGTTGATGGCCGCCGATCGCGCGCAACACGTGGCCGACGTGATCGCACCGGCACTCGCTCGCGGCGCGTGGGTGGTCAGCGATCGTCACGTGCCGTCGTCGCTCGTGTATCAGGGTGTGGTGCGAGACCTCGGGGTGAATGAGGTCGGGGCGCTGTCGGTCTTCGCGTCCGATGGTCTGGTCCCGGACCTCGTGGTGGTGCTCGACGTCGACGACGCAACCGCCGAGCACCGGCGGTCCCCAGGCGCGGATCGGATGGAGCGCGAGGGCGACGCGTTCCACCAGCAGGTTCGGCGCGCGTACCGCACGCTCGCTGGGGCGAACGGGTGGACGGTCATCGATGGTGCCGGGGCGCAGGAGACTGAGGCGGCGCGGGTTCGTGCGGTGGTCGAGCCGCTCGTGAACATGGATTCCCGTCCCTCCTAGGATCGCCCGATCATGTGGGACAAGGTGATCGGTCAGGAACGCGCGGTGAAGACGTTGCGCGCCGCGTCCGGCCATCCGTCGCACGCGTACCTGCTCGTCGGCACAAAGGGTTCCGGCGCGCTCGAAGCGGCCCGAGCGTTCGCGTGCGAAGTGATCGGCGCGACCGACGATCGGAGCGTGTCGCTCGTCTCGCGTGGCGCGCACCCCGATGTCGTGGAGTTCGAACCGACGACGGCCACGTACACGCTGGCCAACGAGATTCGTGCCCCACGGAGCGGGGAGACCGCGCGGCGTGATCCGGGTCTGCCGCGCGTCTTGCCGGAGATCCACCGTGCGCCGGTGGAAGGTGTTCGCAAAGTGGTGATGTTGCGCGACGCGGACCGGATGGAGCCGATCGTTGCGAACACCTTGTTGAAGAGCATCGAAGAACCGCCACCCCGCACCGTCATCATGCTGCTCACCGATCGTCCCGAAGGATTGCTCGCGACCATTCGGTCTCGGTGTCAGCGCGTGGACTTCGCGTACGCACCAGCCGTGCACACGCCGGCGATCGATGGTCTGCGCGTTGCGTTCGCAGGGGTGGTGGCCCACGTCGACGGGCGGGCCGCAACCACGGTGAAGCTCGTGGAAGAGTTGGAAGCTGCACTCGATCACGCCGCGAGTGCGTCCGAGCAGGCGGCGGCCGAGGAACTCACGGTGTTGGATGCAGACATCGAGGCGCGCGGCTATCAGCCGCGTACTGCGGCGTCGCTCCGCCGCCGGTTGGCGGAGCGTCAGAAGCAGGAACTCCGGAGGGCGAAGACCGATGCACTCATCGAAGGGATCGGTTCGATGGAAGCCGTCTACCTCGACGTCCTCACGGATGCACCCGGTGCGCCAACCGTGAACCCGGCCCGCGCTGCGGATGCCGTCGACGCCTGCCGGGCCGCCCGCCAGGCCGACGAGTTCAACCCCAACGTCGGCTCGTTGCTCCTGCGGTTGGTCTCACATCTGCCGGCGGTCGCCTGACGCCTTGCGGCCTTTGGTCCCGGTCCCAGAATGTGTGCCCGGTACACTGCTCCGTCCCCGCCGGGATAGCTCAGTCGGTAGAGCAGCTCACTCGTAATGAGCAGGTCAGGAGTTCGAATCTCCTTCCCGGCTCCACGCGGTCGTTCGCGATTGCCGTTGCTCGGGACGGTTGATCTGCGTGAGACTTGGCCGTGGCTTCCCGGCGTTCCGATGGTGAGGTGCACGGTGATGTCGAAGGAGGTTTCGGCGCGGTCGCCGATGTCTTCCGCTCCAACCTCGTCGATCGGAA
Organism: Acidimicrobiia bacterium; assembly: GCA_031363005.1. Lineage (GTDB taxonomy): Bacteria > Actinomycetota > Acidimicrobiia > IMCC26256 > JAENVU01 > JAENVU01. The sequence goes on from JANLTQ010000691.1 coordinate 4,836, forward strand.
CGAAGTCGGT
>JANLTQ010000710.1:0-3795 GCA_031363005.1 Acidimicrobiia bacterium
GAGCAGTGTGTCGTGGGCGGTGATGCGTCGGGTGATGCTGTTCATGATCCGGTTGATCGAAGGACGGTCGAGCGGGTTCCGGGTGGTCGGTCCGAGCTCGGTGATGAGCCGGATGAACGCGCGGGAGTGCTTGGACTCCTCTCCCACCTCGTGCAGCATGTAGACGACGCGCGGATCGGTGAGATCGGGTGCCTCGCCGATCATGCGAGCGAATCCAGTGGTGAGCACCGCTTCGAAGCGCACGCCCATCGCCAGCATCGAGGCGACCTCCTCCCGCGAGAGTCGGGCCCGCTGCTCGGCCGTGGTCTCGACGTCAAGTCCCTCGATCGAGAGCATTTCGTCAGGGATCACGGCGCCGTCCCCCAGGGTGCCCCAGGGGAGAGCGTTGTCGGGCTCGATCGGGCGGCGAAGCGAAGCGGCATTGAGCCGTTCGACGCGCTGGTCGGCAGTGGGGCGAGGCGTGGTGAGGGTCTCCATAGGGAGAGGATACCCACCGAATCTACGAATCAAACAAAACTATTAGTTTTATGTTTCTGTCGGGCTCCGGTAGCGTGAGCCCGTGGTGTCCACGACCGCAGCAGCAGGCACCAAGGGCGACCGCACCCGCCAGCGTCTGCTCGAGATCGCGGTGGCCCGCTTCGCCGTCGATGGGTTCCGGCGCACGTCGGTATCGGACATCGCTCGGGACGCCGACCTCACCCCGGCTGCGGTCTACGCGTACTTCGCCGGCAAGGAAGCGCTGTTCCAAGCCGCGGTCGACACCGATGCCAGTGCACTGATCGACGACAGCCGGACCGAGGTCGAGAACCTCGGGATGCGCGAGGGCGTCGGCGCGATGGTCTCGGTCCTCCTCCGCCGCGTGGTCGACCATCCACTCGCGGAGCGCGTGCTGCTCGGGAAGGAACCCGAAGTCATCGGGCGCTTGCTCGATCTGCCGTCGCTGCGCACGCTCACGGACGATGTGACTGCGCAGATCGTCGTGGCCCAGACCGACGGTGAGGTGCGCACGGACATCGATCCCCGGTTGATTGCCGAGGGACTCGAATCGATCGTGATCTCAGTGCTGATGAGTTCACTGCAAGCCAGCGTCAGCCCCGAATCGCGTCGAGCCGACGCGACCCGCGCCGTGCTCGACGCCGCTCTCCGGCCGCCGCACTAGCGCGTTCAGCGAAAGGGCGAGCGGACACGCAATACCGCTCGCCTCGGGTTCCGCTCGGCCGGGGCCCGAGCGGCCCGTGAACGAAGTGAACAAGAGCGTTCAGGAGGCCGGTTTCTCCCAGACCGAGACGTGCTGCTCGCTGTCGGCGGTGAACGGGCTGCGGTCCCATCCCGCGTACCGACCGACGAGCGCCATGCCGGCGAGGCGCGCCATGAGGTCGAGTTCGGGTGGCCACGTGTAGCGGTGTCGTGATGCGAACGTCTGCAGTTGCCCGTCGACCTGGAACCAATGGTGGGAGACCTCGATCTGGTTCACGGTGTCGAACTCGCCCACACCCACATGGGTCGGTGACAGGTCGAATACTTGCAGCGTGTCGCCCGGTGGCAGGCGCCGGAGTGGCGGCAGGCCGACTTCGATCACGAATCGGCCGCCGGGCTCGAGGTGGCGGGCGACGTTGCGGAAGCACTCGACCTGTTCGTCCTGGGTGATCAGATTCGAGATCGTGTTGTACACGAGGTAGGCGAGGCGGAACGTACGATCGAGCGTGGCGGTGGCCATATCGCCGATCGTCACGTCGATCTCGTCGCCACCGGGTTTGGCGCGCAGTTGCTCGACCATCGCGGTGGAGATGTCGATGCCGTGGACGGGAACGCCGCGCGCGGCGAGTGGCAACGCGACCCGACCGGTCCCGATCGCAAGTTCTAGAACGGCGCCACCGCGCGCCTCGGCCACGAGGAAGCCGACGGTCGGGTCGAGCACGGCCGGATCGAAGTGATCGGCGGACGTCTCGTCGTAGAACGGCGCGACTCGCTCGTCGAAGATGTTCTCGGGCATCGGTGCACTCTGTCAGCTCGACCTAGATGGTGGGGCGCCTTTTCTGATCCGGGCGCTCATGCTCGTCACTTGACCGAGGAGCCGAATGCCCCGCATGCTGCAGCCATGCGTGCAGCGATCGCCCGAAAGGGCCAGATGGTGGTGGACGACGTTCGGGAGCCGGTGCTCGCGGCGGGCGAGGCGCTCATCGCGGTGAAGGCATGTGGCATCTGCGGTTCGGACCTGCACACGTTGCACCACGCCGACGCCATGCTCGCGCTCTCGGGTATGGGCGGTCTCGACAATCCCTTCGATCCTGACGCCGACTACGTGATGGGTCACGAGTACAGCGGCGAGGTGCTCGAACTCGGAGCCGACACCGACGGTGTGCCGATCCAGGTTGGCGACCTCGTCGTCAGCATGCCGATGGCCTTCGCACCGCACGGCCTCGAACTCATCGGGTTCTCGAACAACTACGTCGGTGCGTTCGCGGAGCGGATGCAACTCACGGCGGGGATGTGCTTGCCGGTTCCGAACGGGTTGGACGCGCGCACGGCAGCGCTCACGGAGCCGGTTGCGGTTGCGGTGCACGCGGTCAACAAGTCCAGGATCAGTCGCGGCGAAGGTGCGCTCGTCTTGGGCGCGGGCCCGATCGGTCTGGCGTTGATCGCGGTGTTGCGGTCGAAGGGCATCGAGCGAATCGTTGCCAGCGATTTCTCACCGCGTCGGCGCGCGCTGGCCGCGGCCATGGGTGCAACCGCGGTGGTGGACCCGGCCGTCGAGACCGCGATGGACGGTTGGAATCGCACGTCCGGCGGCGCGACGCCCGTCGTCTTCGAAGCCATCGGCATCCCCGGAATTCTCGACGACATCTGCCGCTCGGTGCCACCGCAGACCCGCATCACGGTGGTCGGTGTGTGCATGGAGCCGGACACGTTCTTGCCGCTCGTGGCGGTGGCTAAGGAACTGCAGTTCCAGTTCGTGATCTATTACGACCCGGCGGAGTTCGCGGACACCCTGCGAGCTTTGGCCGAGGGCGAGATCGACGCATCGCCGTTGATCACCGGTGTCGTCGGCATCGACGGGGTACCGGACGCGTTCACCGCGCTCGGCAATCCCGAAGACCACGCCAAGGTCATGGTCGAACCCGGCGCGTCCGCCGCGATCACCCCCGTCTGAACAACTTTGGCGTCCTGAAGTGCTCCAGGAGCGCGCGTGAGGACGCCAAAACGGTCGGTCGGGTTGGTCAGGGGAGGTAGGCGCCGGGGGGAGTGAACGCTCCGCGACGCCAGCGGCTCGGGGTGAGCACCGTCGCTCGGCCGTAGTCCTCGAACATCCAGCGCGCGAAGTTGCGACGGGTCCAGTCGTTCGTGTCGACGATTCGCAGCGCCGCTCGCGCGCCGAGTGGGTGGGCCAGGACCCGTTGCAACGCGTCGGCGAAGCGGAGGTCTCGCCCCAACGCACGTTGCACGTCGGTGCGATATCGAGTGGCGATCGAGGCCGGATCGAAGAGCGACCGGTGACCGATGGGCGGATGCGGAACGTGGGTCACCGCGCGCGCCGCCAGGATCCCGGTCTCGAGCGCTTGGGCGATGCCTTCGCCGGTCATCGGATCGACCACCCCGGCCGCGTCGCCCACAAACAGGACACGACCATGCGTCAACCGTGCGGGGTCGAAGTGGCTCGGGATCGGCCACGCTCGGTGCGGGCCTTCAGCCTCGGCGTTCGGACCCATCACCGCGCGGAGCGAGGGTCGCAGGAGCAGGTCTCGCCACGTCTGGGCCAGCATCTTTCCGGTGACGTCGGGTCCGCGCCGCACGGCC
>JANLTQ010000718.1:0-6974 GCA_031363005.1 Acidimicrobiia bacterium
CCAGTGAGTTCCTCGACCTCTACGTCGTCGTAGTTGAGGCCGGGGAACCGGTCCGGCGGGATGTTCAATCCGCCGATACCGGTAATGGTGCTCCACAGCACCGGCGCAAAGGCCCGGATGAAGGCGGAGACCCGGGGCGCCCGGTGGCCGACGTAGAGGTCGAGGAACTCACTGGTTGCGAGCAGCGCGGTGGGATCGAGCGACTCGGTGTGAGCGCCGTTCTGGCCGAGCACTCGAACGTAAGTATTCGGGTCGAACCGAGTGAGCATGTTGGGCCAGTGGCCACCCGTCTGCTCGTCTTGCCATGCCCCCGCGATGAACACCTTCGCCGTGATGTCCTTCACGAACTCGGCCGGGGCCAACGAGTCACTGCCGTGCGGGAAGTCATAGGTGAACTCTGGATCGAGCTCCGGCGACGGGTTCGGGTGGTTGTAGGTCTGGGCCAGCAGGTCGACGTTCTGGCCGCGCAACAGCATGTTGTCCGCGCACGTGGTGTCGCCTTGGTTGATGCGGTTAACCACCCAACCCGGCGCGTGGTCGTTCGGCCACTTGTTCTGCTCGACGCGCTCGGTCGCCCAGTTGAGCGCGAAGCCGTTATTGAAGATCCCGCCCGGGTAGAGCGTGCCGCGCCACGTGTCGTCGATGACCGACACCGGCGTGATCGCGTCGAGGTGGGGCGGCCGGGAGCGGGCGACGAAGAGCTGACTGATGCCGGCGTAGGAGATGCCCACCATGCCGACGTGACCGTTGGACCACGGCTGAGCCGCAATCGTCTCGATGGCGTCGTAGCCGTCGAGTGACTGGAGGTTCTCGAAGAAGTTGAACGCGCCGCCCGAGCAGCCGGAGCCTCGGATGCTGACGCCGACCCACGCGTAGCCGCTCGGCGGCATCAGCAACTTGTACTGGGGTTGGCCGGTCGCGGGGTTCGATGGGTCGTAGCCCGAGTACTCCATCACGGTTGGGTACGGGCCGTTCTCGGGCGGGCCGGGGAGCACGACCTGCACAGACAGGGTGACGCCGTCGCGGGTGGTGAGGTAGCTGTACCCGCTGTTGTTGCCGAGGTTGGCGACGTCGAGACGTTGGTTTGCGTAGAGCGACTGTGGTGGCGTGGCGCTCGCGTCGAGGACCGTGATCGAATCGCGCACGATCGAGGTGTTGTTGCCGACGACCCAGACCAGGTAGCCGGATCCGCTGGCGACGTTGTGGAAGTTGTAACCGCCGAGCTGATCCACCACGCCGACCTGCTCGATGATCGAGTTGCGGATCAGGACGGCGAAGATCCCGGCCGGCGCGTGCAGCACGGCCACCTGGTGGACGCTGCCCCGGACGACGGGACCGGACTCGGCGACCTGAGCGGTGACGCTCTGCGCCTGACGACTCGACGCGGCCGACGCGGTCTCGGAGGGTGCGGCAGCGCCGAGGACCGGAGTGCCGATCGTCGGAGCAGGGGCGGCGCTTGCCGTCACACTCATGGCAGGAATCGAGAGGGCAGCGACCAGACCGACCGCGAGCCAACGAACAGAACGCACAGATGCCTCCCAGGCAACGAGTGAAGCGGTCATTGTGACAGAAATCCGACGACCCCGTTTCCGCTCTTGCGACTGCGTCGCAGGCCGCTCGGGCCCCGGCTCGGGTCGCGGACCGTCGAACCCGCGTGCTCCCGTCCCTCGCCTTCGGCGTTTCCGTGCATGAATGGTGGGAGTACGGCTTCGGGGGGCAGGTACCCTCGGCGGGTGGGCCTGATCGTGCAGAAATACGGCGGCACTTCGGTGGCCGACCCGGACCGGATTCGCGCAGTTGCCGACCACGTGGTCCGGACCCACCGCGCCGGCAAGCAGGTCGTGGTCGTCGTCTCCGCGATGGGGAAGTCGACTGACGATTTCGTCCGTTTGGCCCATGACGTATCGAGCAATCCGCACGGCCGCGAGATGGACATGCTCCTGACCGCCGGGGAACGCATCTCGATGGCGCTGCTGTGTATGGCGATCATCGACCTCGGCCTGCACGCGGTGAGCTTCACGGGTTCCCAGGCCGGCATCGTCACCGACACCGTGCACGGCAAGGCGAAGATTCTCGAGGTCAAAGGCGACCGCATCCGCGACACGCTCGCGAATGGCGCGGTTGCCGTCGTCGCCGGGTTCCAGGGCATCTCGACCGACCGCGACATCACGACGCTCGGGCGGGGCGGCTCGGACACGACCGCAGTCGCGCTCGCAGCGTCGCTCGGGGCCGAGGTGTGCGAGATCTACACCGATGTCTCGGGGGTGTTCACCGCGGACCCGCGCGTGGTTCCTGAGGCGCGCAAGTTGCCGCGTGTTTCGTTCGAAGAAATGTTGGAGATGGCGGCGACGGGCGGCAAGGTGCTCGCGCTGCGGTCGGTGGAATTCGCGCGCAACTACGGCGTGCCCGTACACGTGCGTTCGTCGTTCACTTGGGAACCGGGCACGTGGGTGGTCGAGGAGGACCTCAGCATGGAACAGGCGATCATCTCGGGCGTCACGCATGACGCGTCGGAAGCGAAGGTCACGATCGCGCAGGTTGCGGACCGGCCGGGAGTCGCGGCGTCGCTGTTCCGCGCGCTGGCGGACGCCGCGGTCAACGTTGACATGATCGTGCAGAACGTTTCCACGGCCGGCCACACCGACATCTCGTTCACCGTGCCGAAGGACGATCTCCACCGAGCGATTGCCGTGATGGAAAAGATCTCGGGCGATCTCGAAGCCACGGGCATCACCCATGATTCCAACGTGGCGCGCGTCAGCGTTGTCGGCGCAGGAATGCGGACGAACCCTGGTGTCGCCGCCAAGATGTTCGAGGTCCTTGCGCATGAAGGCGTCAACATCGAGATGATCAGCACGTCGTCCATTCGGATCTCGTGCGTGGTTCCACTGCCCGACGTCGAACGGGCCGTCATCGCCCTGCACTCGGCGTTCGATCTGCAAATCGCTTGAATTCCGCCCGGCGCCGGTCGATACCCTTTTCCGACGGTTCACCGGCGAGAAGGGCGATGTCGTGACGGTTGATATCGGGGTGATCGGGGCGACCGGCCTCGTCGGCCAAGAGATGCTGCGGATCCTCGAGCAGCGTTCCTTTCCGGTGGGCACGCTCCGCGCCTACGCGTCGCCGCGTTCGGAGGGTCGAGCACTCGCATTCCGTGACGGCGAGGTCATCTGCGAGGTCCTGCGCGACGGCTGTTTCGACGGCGTGGACATCGTGATCGTCGACGTCGACGACCCACTCGCACTCGTCTGGGCCCCGGTCGCAGCCGCCGCGGGTGCACGCGTGGTGGACAACTCCGCGGCGTTCCGCATGGAAGCCGATGTGCCGCTCGTCGTCGCCGAGGTGAACCCGGAGGACCTGCGCGATCTTCCGCGCGGGATTGCCTCCTGTCCGAACTGCACGACGATGGTGCTCGTGACTGCGCTCGCGCCGCTGCATCGTGCCGCGGGTATCAATCGCATGGTGGTGTCCACCTACCAATCGGTCTCGGGTGCCGGTGCTGCAGGGATCACGGAACTCGAGACGCAGTGGAACAAGTTCGCTGGTGACTCCGAGTCGCTGCGTCGCGCCGCGACCGTCGACGGGCTGATCTCGCCCGGAGCGGTCTGGCCCAAGCCGATCGCCGGCAATGTGATCCCACTCGCCGGTTCGGTGAAGGACGCGGGCTACACGAGCGAAGAGTGGAAGCTGGTGTACGAGAGCCGCAAGATCCTGCACGACGATTCGATGCGCATCACCGCCACCTGCGTGCGCGTCCCCGTGTACGTGGGTCACGCCATGACCGCGAACGTCGAGTTCCACGACTCGATGACGCGGGCGCGGGCGGTCGAGTTACTCGTCGACGCGCCGGGGGTCCAGTTGGTCGAGAACGGCGACGGCGCCCCGACCGCGCTCGAAGGCGCGGGGATCGATCCGGTGCTGGTCGGGCGATTGCGTGAGGACCCCAGTCAGCCCAACACGCTCGACCTCTGGGTCACCGGCGACAACCTGCGGAAGGGCGCCGCGCTCAACGCAGTGCAGATGGCCGAAATTCTGACGTTCGGTTGAGGACGCGGAAGGTGCGTCGCGGCCGGCTTGGGGTGGTGCGGGGACTGTTCGCAGGACTGCTCGTCGCATCAGCCGGTGTCGCCACGTCCGGCGAACCTGCGGCGGCCGCGACGAACGGGACGTGGGCGGTCACGAGCACGCCGTCCAATGTGCGCGCGGTGCACGCAACCCTGCTACGGACCGGCAAGGTGTTGTTGGTGGCCGGGTCCGGGAACGACCGCAACGACTTCAACGCCGGAACCTTCAAGACCTCGATCTGGGATCCGGCAACCGGCAATCTCACCGCGGTCAGCACACCGTGGGACGCCTTTTGTTCCGGCCATGTTGCGCTCGCGGACGGCCGGATCCTTATCGCCGGCGGGAGTGGTGGTTACTCGAGCCCGTCCACGAACTACCAGCCGTCCGGAACCAAGAAGGCCTATCTGTTCGACCCGGCGACCTCTCGGTACCAGGCCGTTCCGAACATGCACGTGGCGCGCTGGTATCCCACGTTGACCGAACTCGGTGATGGCCGAGTGTTCGCACTGGGTGGACTCGACGACACCGGTCAGTACACGTCGCAGTCGGAGATCTTCGACGGTTCATCGTGGTCGACACCCGCCAACGGACCGAGCAGTTACGTCTACCAACCGATGTATCCGGCGCTCCACCAGATGCGCGACGGGCGGTTGTTCTACTCCGGGGTGAACACGTTCGGTTCCAACGCCGCGGAAGTCCCGCCCGGGCTGTTCGACGTGAACACGAGCGCCTACACGAACGTCCCCGGACTCACCGACGACCAGCGGCGGGACCAGGGCGCGAGTGTCCTCCTACCGCCCGCGCAGGACCAGCGCGTGATGGTGATCGGTGGCGGCGATCACTCGAATGACGTGAATGCCGTGAGCACGACGGCGATCGCCGACCTCAAGGTGCCGAACCCGATGTTCACTCCCGGGCCGTCGATCGACAGCAACAAGATCTACGTCAGTGCCGTCGTACTTCCGGATTCGACGGTGCTCCAGACCGGGGGCGCGGCCAAGTCGGTGGTGTTCTCGGGCGCGCCCGTCCTGAGCGCGCAGATCTTCCAACCGAAGACCAACACGTGGACGAGTGTCGCCGCACCGAGCGTCGCGCGGATGTACCACTCTTCGGCCGTGCTGCTTCCCGACGGTCGGGTCGCAACCTTCGGTGGCAACCCGACCAACTCGTTCGAGATGCGCATCGAAGTGTTCACCCCGCCGTACCTCGAAACCGGCACCGCGCGCCCGACGCTCGCGAGTTCGGGGGTGACTGATCTGCACTACGGCGACTACACGACCTTCGCGACCACCCAGGCTGCCCCGATCGCTCGCGCCGTGTTGGTCCGGCCCGCGTCGACAACCCACGAGAGCGATCCGAACCAGCGGTTGGTCGACCTCGGAATGACGCGAACCGCGACCGGGGTTTCGGTCACGATGCCGTCGGAGCCCAACCTCGCACCGCCGGGTTGGTACATGGTGTTCGTCGTCGACTCGAACGGCGTGCCGTCGGCGGCCCAGTGGGTGCGCCTCGCCGGCGCCGGCGTTACGACGCGAGGCGGGTACACGCTCGACGGTTTCGGTGGCTTGCACCCGTTCGCGGTCGGCGGGGGATCAGCCGCACCCGCTGCCACCGGTGCCCCGTACTGGCCGGGCTGGGACATCGCTCGAGCCGTGGCTCGTCGGGCGGATCGCCGCAGCGGGTACGTGCTCGACGGTCTCGGCGGTGTGCATCGGTTCGCGTCCAGCGGGACCGCACTTCCGCCGGCCGTCTCGGGCGCCGCGTACTGGAAGGACTGGGACATCGCTCGCGGTATCGCACTCCTGCCGGACGGCAGCGGCGGGTACACGTTGGACGGCTTCGGCGGAGTTCATCCGTTCCGTATCGGAGCAGGGCTAATGCCGCCACCGGTGACGGGAGCCCCCTACTGGCCCGGGCAGGATCGGGCGCGCGGCATCACGGTGTTGCCCGACGGTTCGGGCGGCTACATCGTCGATTCGAGAGGCGCAATCAGCCGCTTTCGGATTGGGACCGGGAAGCCGGCCCTCCCGACGGTGCAACGTCCCTACGCTCCGGTCGGCGCGCCGGTCCGTGGCATCGCGGTGCAGCGCAACGGTGCGGCCGGCTTCGTGCTCGACGGCTTCGGTGGCGTGCACGGTTTCGCGGTCGCAGGTGGACTGCCCCTCCCGATCACCGGCGCGCCCTCTTGGCCCGGCTGGTCGATCGCACGAGGCATCGCTATCTGATTGCTCGTCCGCTCCGTGGTTGAACAGCGCTTGGACGGTCGGGATGCTCCCGAGCTGTACGCCTCCGCAGCGCTCAGGCTCTCGACTCAGCCAGGAAAAGAGGACTTTGAGCAGGTCACATCTTCCCTCCGTGGTGCGGGCAGAGGTCGCCCGGCGCTCTACTGAGTGAGGGATGCATGCCGATGACCGAGAATTCGAGGATTTCGTGCGTCAGATCGAACCCCGGTTGCGTCGCGCCTTTCTCGGTTCCCGCGGGGTCGACGGAGCGGCGGATGCGGTGTCCGAAGCCACGGCGTACGCCTGGGAGCACTGGCAGGACGTGCGCGTCATGGAGAACCCGGCCGGATATCTCTACCGCGTCGGTCAGAGCCGGACGCGGACGCGCAAGCTTGCGGCCCTCCCGCCACCCGAGGTCGTCGGTCTTCCGGACATCGAACCCGCACTCATTCCCGCGCTCCTCGCCCTCCCCGAGACCCAACGCACGGCAGTGTGGCTGGTGCACGCGTGCGGTTGGCCCTACGCCGACGTTGCGACCGCGCTGGAGACGAGTCCGTCGATGATCGGCAATCACGTACAGCGCGCCATGGCTCGTTTGCGCGACGAGTTAGGAGTCGGTACCGATGCCTGACATCGAAGACTCGCTCCGACGCTACGCAGACGCGCTGGAACGCGCCGCCACTGCTC
>JANLTQ010000019.1:0-4667 GCA_031363005.1 Acidimicrobiia bacterium
GGCGATCCGTGGTTCGCCAACCAGGCCGCCTCGAGCCGTCCGAGCGGCGTCGACGGCGGTCCGGCGACCCAGGGCCAGAGCTCCTCACCGATCGAGCGCCAATCCGCGGTGGCATCGAGGGCGGCCAACACGGCGAACAGGCCCAAGTTCACCCGTTGCACCACGACGAAGGCCGGCGGCACATTGGCGTACTTCATCACCGAGCCGTACGGGCCGTTCACGTCGAAGAACCGGCGGACAACTTCGCTCGCGAACTCGCTCGTGATCGGGTGCGGTCCCCGCTCGCGCATGTGGGCGTAGAAGTGGCCGAAATACTCGGTCACATCGTCGTCACTGACCGGTGCGCCGGGTCGGAGAAAGCCGGCGTCTTCCATCGCCCGTCGGAACTCCACGGGATCGGGGTCGAGGACCACGGTTTCGATCAGCCGACGGATGTGGTCGATGTCCGACGGCAGAAACTCCTTGACCAACCCGAAGTCCAGGAAGGTCACCCGCCCATCCGGCCGGAACAAGTAGTTGCCCGGGTGGGGATCACCGTTGAAGAGCCGGAGCCGGTAGAAGGATCGGAACACGAACCGGAAGATCGCCTCACCTGCGAGGTTGCGCTGTTCCTGGGACCAGTGCTCCAACTCGGAGAATCGAACTCCCTCCGCCAACTCCGTGGTGAGCACGCGCCCGGAGCTGAACTCGGGCAGCACGCGCGGCACGTGGATGAACGGATGACCGGTGTAGAAGTCGGCGAAGCGTTGTTGGCGTTCGCCTTCCAGTCGGTAGTCGAGCTCCTCGCGTAGGCGGGCTCGCAGTTCGTCGACGAGCGGGCCTGGCTCGAAGCCGGGATAGGACAACCCGATGCCCTTGAAGAGCAGACCGACGTTTCCGAGATCGGATTCGATCGCGTCGGCGATTCCCGGATACTGCACTTTCACGGCGACGGCCCGACCGTCGTGGGTGACCGCCCGATGGACCTGGCCGATCGAGGCCGCGGCAATCGGCTCCGGGTCCCATGAGGCGAACACCACCTCCGGGGCGGCTCCGAGTTCCCGGCGGACCACGTCCGACGCCAACTCCACACTCATCGGCGGGGCATCGTGCTGGAGCTGCGCGAGGGCGTGGCGGACCGGTTCGGGCAGTCCCTCGTCCAGGTAGCTGACCATCTGGCCGAGCTTCATCAGCGCGCCCTTCATGGCGCCGAGTTCTCGGACGACGTCGTCGGCATGGCGGAGTTCTCGCGACCGATCCAGTTCCTCGCGGCGCTCGGCCGAGGCGAAGACGCGCTGGGCCCGGTGGACTGCCTCCCTGCCACCGACTCGCGCACCAAGCCGCGCGAGACGCACGTTCCGTTGCGCGAAGGTGCGGGCGACGACCGGCGACGAGCCGTCCCGGCTCCGAGATCGCACCCACGCCGAGGCGGCGCCGAGTGCGAGACCCACCCCGAGTCCGACTCGCACGGGGCGGTTCATGGGTTGGAGGATATCCAGACGCCACGCGTCGACGACCGAGGCCGCCGCTCAGTACGGAGCAGCCCCAGTCGGACGCGCGATTGGTTACGCGGTGCGGCGACGGCGGCGAATGAGGCGTCGGCGTTCGCGTGAGTTGAGTCCACCCCAGACACCGTGCTTCTCGCGCACCGCAATCGCGTGCTCGAGGCAGATCTCCCGAACTGGGCAGCGGAAGCAGACGTCACGCGCGGCATCGGATGCCCGCTCGTCGTCCTCTTCGTTCTCCGGATGGAAGATCCCCGGGTCGACTCCACGACAGAGGGCGTGCTCCCGCCAGGGTGACACGGGAGCGATCGAGGTGATTGAACTCACTGCAATCATGGAATGCCTCAGCGATGGTTCTGTGGGACGGTTCGAGCAACGGCATCTTGTCGGCGCGTATTCCGCTGGACCTGAGCCGGAAAATGACCCCACCCGGCGTCGGTGTTCCGGGCCCAGCTCCGCTGACCTCCTCGTGCGTTCCTAGAATCTCCGCTTCATGACCTCCCCCGGACGCCCCGGCCAGTTGGGCGCCATCTGCGCCGCCGCGGCGCTGACCATTCCCGGCCTTTTCATCCGCCTGACCGGGACCCATCCCACCCCTTGGGTGGGAGCCGTGTTCTTCGGCATCGCCATCGTCGGCGCGGCGTTCCTCCTGGCGTGGGCGGCCGAGGCCCTCCAGCTCGACGTCTCCCAAGGCCTGGCCCTCGCCGTCCTCGCGCTCATCGCCGTCCTTCCGGAGTACGCGGTCGACTTCGTCTTCACCTCAAAGGCCGGGCACGACCCCAAGGAGTACGCACCGCTCGCCCTCGCGAACATGACCGGCGGCAACCGGCTGCTGATCGGGATCGGCTGGTCACTCGTCGTCCTGCTCGCCGCGTGGCGCATGCGCCGAATCGGCCGCGCCAAGGGCTACGACGGACCGTTCGACGACGAGGTCCAGTTGTCTCGGAGCCATTCGATCGAAATCGGTTTCCTGACCGTTGCCACGCTCTACTCCTTGACCCTTCCGCTCAAGCGGACGCTCACCCTGTTCGACGCAGTGATTCTCGTCGCACTCTTCGTTGCGTACCTCGTCCGGATCGCGCGTGCACCCGCAGAGGAACCTCATCTCATCGGACCGGCTCAGCTCATCGGTTCACTCCCCCGAACGAAGCGGCGAATCGTGGTCGGCGCGCTGTTGGTGTTCGCGGCCGGGGTGATCCTGGCGTGTGCAGAAGGCTTCGCCGAATCCCTCGTGGAGACCGGAACCGAGTTCGGCATCTCCAAGTTCTTGCTCGTGCAATGGCTGGCGCCGCTGGCATCGGAGGCACCGGAATTGCTGGTCGCCGGATTGTTCGCGTGGCGGCTCAACACCGAATCCGGCCTCGGCGCACTCGTGTCGTCGAAGGTCAACCAATGGACGCTGCTGGTCGGCACCCTGCCGATCGTGTTCGCAGTGTCGTCCAGCTCGATGCACGGGCTCCCGCTTGACGTGATGCAGCGCGAGGAGCTGTTTCTCACCGCCGCCCAGTCGGCGTTCGCAGTTTCCGTGCTAGCGAACCGGTCCATCTCGGTGCGCGAGGCGTACGCACTCCTGGGCCTGTTCCTCGCGCAGTTCGCGGTCGGAGCGGTGCTGCCCGAAAACATTCACGAGATCGAACGGATCGGTGTGGGCATCGTTTACCTCGTGCTCGCGGCCATCATCGTGTACCGACACCGAGACACGATCCCGGGACTCTTCCGGGACGCTTTCCGAACCCCGGTCGCCGAGTTGGTACACGCCGAATCCAGACCGAACTCGTTGGAGTCCAATTCGTGAAGGTCATCGATCGCCACGCCGTCGCCCGCGGGGCCGCCATCGGACTACTCCTGTTCGTCCCCATCTCCGCGCTCCGGGTGCTGGTCGATCGCAGCGTCGAGGACTTCGATCACAGCGGGTGGGCCCCACTTTTCGCGCTCGCAATCTTCGCCGTCTACGCGATCGCCGGGTTCGTTGCCGCTCGGATCGCAACCGATGCTCCGTATTCGAACGGCATCGTGGCCGCCATCGGTGCACTCGTGTTGTGGCTCCCCATCCGGACGGTGATCTGGGCGATCCGAGACTCGAGCCAATCCCTGTTCGGCGGCACCGATCCCGTGTTCACGCCCGGACGCATCCTCGGACAAGTGGTGTTCGCCGCTGCGCTCGGAGCGATCGGCGGCGTCGTTGCTTCGAGGCGCTCGACTCGAAGGACATCCGAGGGCGCCGAACCAACGGTCTGACGCGCGACCGTCCTGGGCAGGGACTCAGGACGTCAACCGACGCGTGCGACCGCGAGTCGACGCTCGTCACCTCGCTTCGCCCATCGCAGGACGGGGCGCTCGAGCAGATGCCATGAGAGGTACCCCGCAGCGATCGAGATCGCACCGGATGCTGCGAACATCGGTCCGGGAGTGCGCGCCAGTCCGCTCGAGTAGACGAGCTGTTGGATCGGGAACGAGAGGATGTAGATCCCGTACGACGGGTCGCCGAATCGATGCACGACGTTCGTGAGCCGCCCCTCACACGCACCCAATCCAATCACCGTCAGTGCGACGCCCGGCACGAAGATTGCCGGCTCGCGCATCAGCGACCCGAGGGCGACCGCGATGGCCCCGACCGGCAGCAGCCGGCGCGCGTCGAGTGATCCGGCGAAGCGTGAGAGCGCAGTGCCGGCAAGAAAGTACGCACCGAGCTCCGCGCCTTTCCCGAGGCTGAGGGTGAGCACCGTTCGATCGACGGGGAGCCCGCCGAGACCGTCGTACACGGCAAGCCGAAAGAACACGAGCACAGCACCGAAGAGCAGGACTGCCGTCGAGCGACGGCGCAATCCACCAACCAGTGCGAAGACGAGGAGGCCAGCGTAGGCCCAGACCTCGTAGCTCAACGTCCACAGGGAGCCGTTCACGGCGTGACGAGGGTTGTCCCCGAAGACCCCTGGGAGTGCGTTGATGGAACCACCGAACAACGTGATGCCCCGGGCGAGATAGAGCACGGTGCGCCGGTTCGCGGCGTAGTCGGACACCGACCACGTCGTCATGATCGGCCCGAGCACCACGACGGTCAGCACGATCGTCATGGTGAGCGCGGGCCAGATCCGTGCGAATCGATGCCACGCGAAGACGGATGCGCGATGGGATCGATCCCAGCTCGACGCAACGAGAAATCCGCTGATGACGAAGAAGACC
>JANLTQ010000029.1:0-1611 GCA_031363005.1 Acidimicrobiia bacterium
CGAAAGGTTCTCCCACCCTACCGACCTGGGGTGCCCGCCCCACCTTTTGTGCAGCTGGAACCCGCCCGCCTTTTTGGCTAACACTTCGTGGGGTTTGGGTTGCCACGACGCGAGGGCCGGCCGGCTCGCGTGCGCGCCGGCCGGCGACGAGGTCGAGTTCGCGGCCAATCCGCCCGGCAACTCCCAACCGCCCCAGCGACCTGCGCCCGGACGGCCGGAGTAGTCCCACAGCGAGTTGTACAGCTGGCTGATAACGGCGGCGTAGCTGGGCGCGGTGGCCCACGTGCCGCTCAGGCTCTGCCACGTGGGTGCCCATCCGTGGGTCCTGTTCATCACGTCGTACGCCGCGTTGTTCGCCCACAAAGGCTGCACCGGCGGCGCGCCGATGTTCCAGGACCGCGAGGTCGGGTCGGCATAACGACGCAGCTGTTGCATCTGCGCCCGTACGCCGAGCTCCACCGACGCGAACGTCATACCGGTGACACACGAGTCGCATGCACCGATCCCGGCGAAGTTGTTCTGCGCGGGGGTGAGCATCCCACCAGCCGGGAAGTTGAACCACCGGGTCTCGAGGATCGACTGCGCGAACGCGATGTCACCACGGACACCGGCGCGGCTTCCCTCACTGAGGTAGAGGGCGGTGATCTCGTCGAGGGGTACGCCCGCCCGATACGGCGACGTGGTGCGGGCGCGAAACCATGCCGCCATTTGCGCAGCGGTGACGCGGGCCGGGCCAACGATCGTGTCGTCGGCGCCGACGGCGTGTGCGGGTGGAACGCCCGGCACGACGACCACGGCGAGTCCCACGAAGGTCGCGAGGCACGCGAGGAACGAGCGGCGAAGACGACGGCACCGGATCATCCTGAGGTTATCGGTGGCGGGTCGGCCGAGATGAAGTGCGGATATCAATCAACGCCCCGGTTTCTGACGGATCGAGCTCCCGGCTCGTGCCTCGCGGCCGCGGCCGCGGCTGAGGATGTCGAGCGCAAGCAGGGCGACGCCCGTACCCAGCAGGAGTCGGGGCCAGAACGCAGAGGGCCAGTCCGGCGATGAACGCTGCGGCAACGCGAGCGCCAGCGTTTGCGGGCGGAAGCCAGTGCACACGTCCCGTCGGTTCCTCAAGAACCTGGAGACGGCGGCCAACGCCATCGAGACGACGATGATCGTCGCGACCGATGCATACGCTCGCTCATTGGCGGGCTGTACCGTCGTGGCTTCTCCGATCGAAGGATCATTCGTCACAACCGACTCGCTACGGACACCCGGTGACGTGAGTGGCGCGCTAGCGTCTATGGATGCTCGGGCGTCGTGATCGGGACACCTCCTGACGTGGCTCGGTCGGGTCGATTGGGTTTTGTTCCCGCACGCTACGGGCCTGGTGTCGTCGGGGGTGCGGAGGCGGCGCTGGGCGAAATCGCACACGGCCTCGCGGCCCGCGGTTGGGACGTGGAGGTGCTCACCACGTGCGCGCGCGATCACTTCACCTGGGAGAACGAGTTCCCCGCCGGCGTGAAACGCGACGGCGCAGTCACCGTCCGCCGTTTTCCCGCAGTCGTGTCCACGTCGCGCCGCGGGCGGGCAGCAGTAAATGCGGCGATCGTTGCCCGGCAG
>JANLTQ010000042.1:0-8786 GCA_031363005.1 Acidimicrobiia bacterium
CCGCGCTGGCTCTTCACCACCGTGCGGGCGATGTCGAAGTTCGTTCCTGCGATTGTGACGTTCAACGTGATCATCGTGGTGACCCACTGGCCGGCGTTCGTCGATCTGACGCTGCGCTCGGCGCTCGTGCATTTCCTCGCCCACACTGTGCTGCTCGGTTCCGCGTTCCTGATCTGGATGCCGATCGTTTCCCCGCTGCCGGAGATCCCACGGCTGGCGCCGATCGGGCGGATGGTGTTCCTCTTCCTCCAAACCATTGTCCCGACGATCCCGGCCTCGTTTCTCACCTTTGGGCAACACCCCTTGTATCGTCGCTACGAATCGCTCCCGAAGTTGTGGGGGCTCTCAGCACTGAACGACCAGCTCATCGCCGGACTGATCATGAAGATCGCAGCAGGGTTGCTCCTGATGACCCTGATTGCGGTGATCTTCTTCCGATGGGTGGCAACCGAAGAAGCGGTACCGCGTCCCCGGAACCCCGGGATCCACGAACCGCCGCTTCTCACTGAGGTGAACGCATGACGGACTTCACGCACGCACGACAGCAGGAGGGTGTCCGGTGACGGACGAGACCGAGCAGATCCCTGAGGAGACCGGAACGGGTGGTACCGCGGTTGCGGTCATCGACCGACCGGGTGGCCTCGCGGTGCCCGCCACTCCGCAGGAGCAGCGGGCCGAACTGCGTAAGGACCGGTTGCTCCTGCCGTTCCTCTTGCCCGTCGGCGCGATCCTCGCGGTGGCGTTGTTCGCCATCAACATCTCCCGGATCTTCCTCGCCGCGTCGCAGGACTCGAAGGACCCGGCCACGATCAGCGCGATCATCGTGACGCTCGGCATCCTCGCCGGCGCCACCGCGATCGCCGCGATCCCGAAGCTGCGGACGTCGACGTTGGTGCTGACCGTGTGTGGCGTGGCCGCGTTCGTGCTGCTGTCCGGATCGATCGTGTTGGGGTCGGCCGAGAACAAAGAAGAAGCGGCGGCAGAGCCGGCCGGTGCGGCGGACTCCAAGCTCGAGATCGACGCATCGAACTTCAAGTTTCAGAGCACCAACTTCGACGTGCCCGCCGGCATCGTGGAACTCGATTACAAGTCGATCGAAGGGTCGCACACGCTGGCGTTCGACGAGCCGCAGTTCTCCTACGTCCTGCTTTCTGTACCCGCGGGCAAGAGCGTGACCAAAGCGGAGTTCGTCGAAGGTCAGAAGTACACGATCTATTGCACACTGGCCGGCCACCGCAGCTCCGGCATGGTGGCGACCGTCACCGTCGGCAAGAAGGGTGGCGCGCCGATCGCCGGCACGGCCACGGAAACGCCGAGCACCACGTTGGTGGGCCCGGGAGCACCGAAGCCCAATGGCCAGTCCGAGAACGACCCGGCCGCGCAGTCCGGCAACTCGCAGGGGACGTGATCATGCGGAAACGTTCGCTCATGTCGTGTGCACTGGTCGGTGCTCTCGCGGTTGCCGGCTGCTCGAGCAGTAGCGGTTCTTCGGCCTACACGCCGCCGACCGGTCCGCCGGTGAAGACGTTCAACATCTCCGGCTCGAACTTCGCCTTCGCGCCGAGCACGTTGACCGCGCCGGCCGGGATCATCCAGTTCAACCTGAAGAGCGACGGCCTCCACAGCCTGGTCCTCGAGGGCATTCCCGGCTTCCAGATCGAAGCGACGAGCGGGAACACGGTCAGCGGCAAGGTGAAGCTCGCCAAAGGGAAGTACACCTTCTACTGCGACGTGGCCGGTCACCGCGCGCAGGGCATGGAAGGAACCCTCACCGTCACGTGACCCGCAACTAGGTTGCGCCCGGTGATTCCCGGCATCGATCCCTCGCGTGTGCCGCGCCACATCGCGCTGGTGATGGACGGCAATGGGCGGTGGGCCCAGCAACGCGGACTGAAACGCACCGAGGGCCACGCGGCGGGCGAAGAAGCACTGTTCGACACCGTCGAAGGTGGTCTCGAGCTCGGCCTGAAGTGGATGACCGTGTACGCGTTCTCGACCGAGAACTGGCGTCGCCCGTTGGACGAAGTCCGGTTCCTGATGCGCTTCAACGAGTCGTTGTTGCTGCGCCGCCGCGACGATCTCAACGAGCGTGGCGTACGCGTCCGATTCATCGGGCGGCGGGGTGGGCGCGTGCCCAAGCGGGTGGTGCGCCACATCGAGGACACCGAAGCGTTGACCGCGAAGAACCGCCGGATGACCTTGACCTTCGCGTTCAACTACGGCGGTCGGGCGGAGCTGACCGACGCGGTGCGTTCGATCGCACGCGAGGTCGCTGCGGGCCGGATCCGAGCCGATTCGATCGACGAGAAGACGCTGAGTCGGCACCTCTACGCACCGGACATGCCAGACCCGGACTTGATGGTGCGGACCTCGGGCGAGTTCCGGGTCTCGAACTATTTGCTCTGGGAGAGCGCGTACTCCGAGTTCGTCTTCACCGATGTCCTGTGGCCGGACTTCCGCGCCGAGAACCTCTACAACGCGGTCCGTGAATATCAGCGCCGGGATCGCCGCTTCGGAGGATTGGAGCCCGGCTCGGAGTCTGCGTGAGCGCGGCGAGCCGGCAACTCGCACCAGAAACGCAAGCCCTGGCTTGCGTTTCTCGCACGAGTTGGGTGTGAGGTGGCACGGCGGTCCCGAGGGGGAGTCGGTGGGGTCCGTACACTCGGCCTATGCCTGGCTTGTACCGCGATCACGGAGTCGTGTTGCGGACGATCAAGCTGGGCGAAGCGGATCGCATCGTCAGTTTCATGACCCAGGGGAACGGCAAGGTCCGCGCGGTCGCGAAGGGCGTGCGCAAGAGCGGCAGCCGGTTCGGTGCGCGTTTGGAACCCACGAGTCACGTGATGCTGCAGTGCTACCGCGGGCGGGAACTCGACGTCGTCACCCAGGTGGAGACCGTGGAGGCGCATCGCCATCTGCGCGAGAACTACACGACCCTGACGCACGCAGTGTCGATGCTCGAGGCCGTTGACCAGGTGGCGCAGGAGCGCGAGCCGGCACCAGCGCTCTACCGGATGCTCACTGGTGCGCTGCGCACGATGGATGTGTCACCGTCGCCGGTGGTGACTCCAGGATTCTTTTGGAAGCTGCTGTCGCTCGAGGGCTATCACCCCCATCTCGACGGTTGCGTCCGCTGCGGCGACGAAGACGGACCGTTTCCCGCGTTCGATCTCGGGGACGGCGGCGTGTTGTGTGCGGCCTGCGGCCGGCTCGGTGGGCGCCGGGTCGCACCGGAGGCATTGGAGTTTCTCGGCCGGTTGGTCAACGGTGAGCTGCGCCTCGCGATGGCCTCACCGCCCGAGCGCGCGCACGTGCTCGAAGTGGAGCGGCTTGGCATCGCCGCGCTCGAGCACCACTCCGAGCGCCGGCTCCGCAGCGCCGCGCTGCTCTGAGCGGAAGAGGGCGAGCGGATAGGTGCCTTGCGCCCATACGATTTCCGCTCGCCCGTGGCCCGAGCGGCCCGTGAACGCAGTGAACATGAGCGGGAAATCGGTTCGGTAGCTCGACGAAGCTTGGACCTTGACGCGCGGGCCAGGAGCAGGAACAACTCAGGTTTGGTGGGCCGATTCACCTAGCCTGGAACCCTCATGGCCAAATCTGACTTGATGGATCGCGTCGTCAATCTCTCCAAGCGGCGGGGGCTGGTTTTCCCGTCCAGCGAGATCTACGGCGGCTTCCGTTCCACGTGGGACTACGGGCCCCTCGGGGTGCTGCTGAAGCGGAACGTGAAGGACGCCTGGTGGCGCTCCATGGTGCAGGAACGCGACGACGTCGTGGGTCTCGACGCCGCGATCCTCATGGCCCCACGGGTCTGGGAGGCCAGCGGCCACATCGCCACGTTCACGGATCCGCTGGTGGACTGCAAACACTGCAAAGAGCGGTTCCGGGCCGATCAGCTGCCGGAGTCCGGCGCGTGCCCGAACTGTGGGAACAAGGACACGTTCACCGAGGCGCGCAACTTCAACCTGATGTTCAAGACGCACGTGGGACCGGTGGAGGACACCGGTTCCATCGCCTACCTGCGACCGGAGACCGCGCAGGGAATCCTCGTCAACTACGCGAACGTGCAGACGACGAGCCGCAAGAAGCCGCCGTTCGGTATCGCGCAGATCGGCAAGTCGTTCCGTAACGAGATCACGCCCGGCAACTTCATCTTCCGCACGCGCGAGTTCGAGCAGATGGAGATGGAGTTCTTCGTCCCACCGGACGAAGCACCGAAGTGGTTCGAATACTGGTGCCAGGCGCGCTTCCAGTGGTATCTCGATCACGGCATCCCCGAGTCGTCGTTGCGTCTGCGTCCTCACGACGCGGACGAGTTGTCGCACTACAGCGTGGGAACGTCGGACGTGGAGTTCACGTACCCGTGGGGTTGGGGCGAGCTCGAAGGAATCGCCAACCGCACCGACTACGACCTCAAGCAACACGCCGAGTTCTCCGGCCAGGACCTGTCGTACTTCGAACAGGACACAGACACGCGCTACGTGCCGTACGTGATCGAGCCCGCGGCCGGTGCCGATCGCGCCACCCTTGCGTTCTTGCTGGCGGCCTTTCACGAAGAAGAAGTGTCGACGGCCGGCGGGAAGACCGAGACCCGGACCGTCCTGCGGTTGGACCCGAGGCTCGCGCCGAACAAGGTGGCGGTACTGCCGTTGTCGAAGAAGCCCGAGTTGGTGCCGATCGCCGATCGGGTAGCTGGAGACTTGCGCAAGTACGGGATGATCGATGTCGACTCTGCCGGATCGATCGGCCGCCGGTATCGGCGCCAGGACGAGGTCGGGACGCCGCTGTGCGTCACCATCGACTTCGAAACGTTGGAGGACGACGCGGTCACCGTTCGTGACCGCGACACCATGGAGCAGACCCGCGTGTCGCTCGACCGCCTGGTCGAAGCGATCCGCGACCGAGGAGTGTTGTGAGTCAGCGAGGCCTTGACCGAGATGCACCGCCAATGATTTGGCCGAGCGGGGCCCGAGCGGCCTGCGCCGTAGGCGCGAGAGCGGAGATGACGTGAGTGACTATTACCACCTGCTTGGCATCGAGCGCGGTGCCGACAAGGACGAGATCCGCTCGGCGTATCGCGACCGTCTTGAAGGCGCGAGTCAGAGTGAGCGGGCGAAGCTGAATAAGGCGTGGAACGTCTTGTCGGACCCGGTGCAACGCGGCCGCTACGACGGAGAGGACGCCGACGGAACGGCGGTGGACGACCTCGACGACGATGACGCACGCGTCCCCGCGCGGCCGAGCAGCCGGACCGGCGCCCGCCCCACTCGGGGCGCCGGCAAGGCCGATCGTCAGGCACCGGGTGAACGGCGACCTCGCCCACCGGCGCGTGAGCCGCTCGCACCGACGATCATCCTGCCGGACGGCATGGAGATGGCGGCCACTCGTCAACGCGGTACCGCGTTGCTGATCGACTTCTTGATCTTCTTCGTGATCTACATCTTGGCGTTCGCCGCGCTGTTGCCGGCGCTGGTGAACCAGCGGTACCCCGCGCAGACGAAACGTATCGACGCGATCAACAACGAGATCACCCGCCTGGACAAGCAGAAGACCAAAGCCGACGACCGCGCCGATGACTCGAAGCTGTCGAAGCCGGAACGGGCCACCGCAAAGGCCGATGCGAAGGCGCTGGACAAGCAGATCACCAAGCGGCAGGACCGCATCACGACGATCAGCAAGGACTTCCAGGGTTTCGCGTTGCTGCTCTACGCCGCGATTCTGGTCGTGATGCTCGCGATCGTCGTGCCGGCGACCGCAATGAACGGCCAAACCCTCGGCATGCGACTCCGCAAGGTGCGGGTCGTTCGGGTCGACGGCAGCCCGGTGGGTTGGATCGGCGCATTCACGCGGTTCCTCATCCCGCTGGCGTTGGCGTTGTTCATCCCGTCGATCGGCGCGATTGTTGGGCTCGGAATGGTGGTGTGGTTCTTCCGGGACCGCAACCGCCAGGGCCTCCACGACAAGCTGGCCAAGACCGTGGTCGTCGCCGCCGACTGACCGCCCCGGACGCGAGGTTCGCCGTTTCGCTCTGGAACGGCGCCGCCCCTCGCGACCACCTTCTGTACGATTCCTCCGACTCGTCGATCCAAAGGAACGGAACTCCCATGAAGTACGTCTACGCCTTCCGCGAAGGCTCCAAAGAGCAGAAGTTCCTGCTCGGGGGCAAGGGGGCGAACCTGGCCGAGATGACCAATCTCGGCCTGCCGGTGCCGCCGGGATTCACCATCTCCACCGATGCCTGCAAGGCCTACATGGCCGGCGGCGACACCCTCCCCGACGGTCTCATGGATCAGATCGCGCAGGCGCGTGACGCGCTCGAGGCGGACATGGGCAAGCGACTCGGTGACGACACCGACCCGCTCCTGGTGTCGGTCCGATCGGGCGCGGCGTTCTCGATGCCCGGGATGATGGACACGGTCCTCAACCTCGGCCTCAACGACGACTCGGTCGCGGGACTCGCGAAGCAGACCAACAACGAGCGGTTCGCGTACGACTCGTACCGACGCTTCGTCCAGATGTTCGGCAAGATCGTCCTCGACGTTCCCGGCGAGGATTTCGAAGAAGCGCTCCACGACCTGATGACCGAGCGCGGCGTCACCGTCGACACCGCACTCTCCGCCGAGGACCTCAAGGGCCTGGTCGCTACCTTCAAGGGCATTGTGCAGGAGACCGCCGGGGTGCCCTTCCCGGACGACCCGACCGAGCAGTTGAAGTACGCCGTCGAAGCGGTGTTCAAGTCGTGGAACGGCCGCCGCGCGCGCGACTACCGGCGCATGGAGCGGATCGCGGACGACCTCGGCACCGCGGTGAACGTGCAGACGATGGTGTTCGGCAACAAGGGCGAGGACAGCGGAACCGGCGTGGCGTTCACTCGGAACCCGTCGACCGGTGAGAACCTCGGCTACGGCGACTACCTCGAGAACGCCCAGGGCGAAGACGTGGTGGCCGGCATTCGCATCACCGAGCCGCTCGACGCGATGGCGCAAGTGTTTCCCGAGTGTCACACCGAGCTCATCGCGATCATGGCGCGGCTCGAAGGTCACTACCACGACATGTGTGACATCGAGTTCACGATCGAGCAGGGTCGGCTGTTCATCCTCCAGACGCGCGTCGGCAAGCGCACTGCGGCGGCCGCGTTGCAGATGGCGGTGGACATGGAGTCCGAGGGTCTCATCGACCAGCGCGAAGCCGTGTTGCGGGTGCAGCCCCACCAGCTCGACCAGTTGCTCCACCCCCAGTTCGACCCGAAGGCCACCTACGCCGTGCTGGCGAAGGGCCTGAACGCGTCGCCCGGCGCGGCCGTCGGCAAGGTGTACTTCACCGCCGACGACGCCGAGGCTGCGCAAGCGGCGGGGGAGCGGGTCATCCTCGTGCGGCCGGAGACCTCCCCCGAAGACCTGCACGGCATGATCGCGGCGGAGGGCATCCTCACCTCGCGTGGCGGTCTCGTGTCGCACGCGGCCGTCGTGGCACGCGGCATGGGCACGCCCGCGATCTGTGGTGCCGACGCCTTGAACATCGATCTCGGCAAGCGTCAGTTCTCCGTGACCGCCGACCGCGAAGTCGACGGCGCAGTGAAGTCCGTGACCACGACCGTCCGCGAAGGCGACGTGATCTCGATCAACGGCAGCACCGGCGAAGTGGTCGTCGGCGAAGTCGCGGTCGTGACGCCCGAGCCGACGGGACCGTTCGGCATCGTGCTCGGTTGGGCGGACGGCTACCGCACCATGAAGGTGCGCACCAACGCCGACCTTCCAGAAGACGCGATCAAGGCGCGCGAGTTCGGGGCGGAAGGCATCGGCCTCTGCCGCACCGAGCACATGTTCCTCGGCGACCGGCTGCCGATCGTGCAGGCGATGATCCTGGCGGAGACCGACGACGAAGAGGATGTCGCGCTCGCGGCGCTGCTCGAGCAGCAGCGCACGGACTTCATCGGCATTCTCGAAGCAATGGACGGACTGCCGGTGACGGTACGCCTGCTCGACCCGCCGCTGCATGAGTTCCTTCCCCGCCACGCCGAGGTGCTTGGCCGGCAAGTGGACGCCTACATCAACGGCGTCAACGACCCCGAGGCCGACAAGTTGATGCTGGCGCTGAAGCGTTGGGAAGAGCAGAACCCGATGCTCGGAACCCGCGGTTGCCGTCTCGGTATTTTGAAGCCGGGCCTGTACCGCATGCAGGTGCGCGCATTGATGGAGGCGGCCGTCACGCGCAAGCAAGCGGGTGGCGACCCGCAGGTCGAGATCATGATTCCGCTGACCGTCGCCAAGACCGAGATGGATCTGCTCGACGGTTGGGTGCGCGAGGAAGTGGAAAAGGTGTTCACGGCCTCGGGGACGCGCGTGGAGTATCTCGTCGGCACCATGATCGAGACGCCGCGAGCGGCCATCGTCGCGGATGAGATCGCCGAGACGGCGGAGTTCTTCTCCTTCGGCACGAACGACCTCACGCAGATGACCTTCGGGTTCTCGCGAGACGACGTCGAGACGCGGATGATGCCGGCCTACCTCGAGCAAGGGCTGCTCGCGGTCAGTCCGTTCGAACAGCTCGACCGCAACGGCGTCGGCAAACTCGTCGAGTGGGCGAAAGCCCGCGGTCGTGAGGTCCGCCCGGACATCAAGCTCGGCATCTGCGGCGAGCACGGTGGCGACCCCGCGTCCGTCCACTTCTGCCACGAGGTCGGCCTGGACTACGTGTCCTGCTCGCCCTACCGCGTGCCACTCGCCCGCCTCGCCGCCGCCCACGCCGCCCTGGAGTCCACCGGCCCCGCCACCACTGCCTAATTC
>JANLTQ010000082.1:0-2139 GCA_031363005.1 Acidimicrobiia bacterium
CGCGCAGTTCGTGCCGTCGGGGATGAATGCCACGTCCGATGGGTCCGCATGACCACTCGTGACGTTCGGCGAACCGATCGCGGGCAAGCCCGTGCACCGGGGTCCGGCCACGCCGCTGGTGCAGGTGGCGCGGTAGATGTCGAGCCCGCCGGAGTAATAGATGTCGAAGTCCGCCGCGTTGCCGTTCCGCGACGGCGCCGTCTGTACCCAAGGCGCACGCGAGGTGCACGCGCCGCCGACCTGGGTCCAGTTGACGCCGTTGTCGTCCGACTCGAAGAGGTAGAAGACGCCGGCCGGATTGGCGACGGTGCCGCTGCACAGGCTGGCCGACGAGCCGCCCTTCATGACGAAGAGCACGCCCGCTTCCTGTGGCACTCCGGCGAAGTCGTGCGCGGCGGCCGCAACGCCGCCATTCGACTGCGGGCAGCCGCCCGTGGTCGCGCCGGGACCGACCGCCGGGAACGCGTTGGGACCGTTGACCAGCGTGAGTGTCGCGCCACTCCGGGTGAAGCGGCGGTGCCCGTCGTCCGAACACGCGTCGACGGTTCCGCCCGCCCGTGCGACCACCGCGTGCGTCCAGCCCGGGATCGAGGTTCGGGTGAACGTGGCGCCGCCGTCGATGCTCGTCAGGAGACCGCAGTCGCTCCCGGTGTAGACGACATTGCTCGACGGCTCGTACGCGATGCCCCAACCGTTGAAGTCGGTGCCGCACGTTCCGGGTGTCGTGCTGCGCTGCCACGAACCGCCGGCGTCGGTGCTCCGCCACACACCGCCCGGATTCGTGGTGTCCGCCGAGCTCCAGGTCGTCGCGACCACGAGACTCGGGTTGTTCGGTGACCACGCAACATCGGACATGCGGTGCAACGGGAAGGAATCGACGTGTGACCAGTTGAGTCCGTCGTCGTTGCTGCGGAAGAGCCCGCCGCTCTCGGTCGCCACGATGACCTGGTTGGGATTGGCCGCGTTGATCGACACGGAGATGGTCCGCCCGCCGTACTTGGTGGGGACGGTCGGTTGGAACTCGGACACGAACGAGGAGGCCGCAGCGGCAGGCGTTGCCTGCACCGCGTCCACCACGACAGACGCGGTCAGTCCTCCGAGGAGCAACGCACAACTCGACAGCCCGGCAACGATCCTTCGCAACATCGATTCCACCCCTGATTCCACCCCTGCGCTCACCATGGGTGAGCGCGGACACACCATCTACCCGTGCCGAGTGTTGTAGCGGTGGGGCGAATGAAATGAAATACGTAGATCTACGTAGCAGCGACCCTGACATCCCAAACCGCGCGTATTGACACTGTCGTACCGGTTTCGCAATGCTCGTGCCCCCGGCGGAGGGCAGGACGATGTACGACACCACGGACCACGTCAGCGAGCAGGAGCCAACGGCAATCGTCGATCGGCTGACCATGCGCGAGCTGGACGTCATTCTGGCGACCGTCCGCGGCAACTCCGCACGCCAGACCGCGCGACTGTTGGATATCAGCCACCGCACGGTCGAGGCCCACCTGCACGCGGCCTACCGCAAACTCGGAGTGCACTCGGCGCTTGCGGCAGTCCCCATTCTCGTGACCGCGAATCTCTTGGCCTGATCAATCAGGACGGCCTCGCCGGAGACGAGCGGCTCGTCACTGCTGCGGTTCCTCGACCGGATCGTGGATCGCCGGGGGCGGGAGGACGTCGAGGGTCGTGCCTCCCCGAGCGATCGACTGATAGCTCCGCTGACTGAAGCGCCAGCCGAGCGAAGTGCGCGTCACGTCGTCCTGGTAGATCCCGAACGCGCGGGTGAAGGCACCATCGTGGTCCTGACGAAGTTCGCACATGTAGGTCCGCACGGTGGCGCGGTCGGCGTCGCCGGCAGACTGCAGCTGCACCCGGACATTCAGCGCGACGAACTCGAAGAACGTGAACCGTTCGATGGCGCCGCCGATGAACTCACCCAGTGCGATCGGTCCCGCGATCTCGATCGGGGCCCGGTCGCGCAGGTCGACCGTGATCGGCGCGTCGACAACGAAGAGTGATTCGAGTTCGGACCACTCCCGCCGGTTGACGACGTCCGCGTAGGCCGCGATCAATGCCCGGACCGCGACCTCGTCGACCGCAGCCCGCAACTCGTCGGCCGAGGGATCCACTTCG
>JANLTQ010000083.1:0-6124 GCA_031363005.1 Acidimicrobiia bacterium
GCCTCGCTACGGCTCGGGAATGGGCCGGCGCCCCACCACCTCTGCTCGTACGGCTCGGGATTGCTGCAGCGCGACTGGGACTCAGGCCCGACCGTCACTTCTGCTCGTACGGCTCCCGCACAAGGTGGACGTGTGACGTCAAGGCATTCCTTGGCAGGACGCCTCCCGAGCTGCTCCGTCATTTCTGGCCGTCCGGCTCCCGAACTTGGTGAACTCCGACCTCAAGGGCGGTCCGGCGTGGGACGCCTCCCGGCCTGCTCACCTCCGCTCGTCCCTCGCTACGGCTCGGGAGCGGGTCAAGCCGCGCTGGAACTCAGGCCCCGAATTACCGACCGCGGCCGAGGATCACCGAGCGAAGCGAGCAGCTCCGTAGGGAGCCCACACGAGCACGCGGTCCCTTGGTTGGCGACCGAAGGAGCAGAAGTGTAGGGAGCCCACGAACTCACGCGGTCCCTTGAATGGCCACCAAAGGAGCAGTAATTAAGTAGGGCTCCCAGGCGGGGTCGATGGGGGCGCCGCTGGTGACGACCCAGCCGGGCGCGGGGGCGACTGGGCGGCGATGGAGGCGGAGGTCGGTTTCGTGGAGGTAGCGATTCTCCTTGCGCGCGTTGCACGGCCGACACGCGGCAACGACGTTCTCCCATGAGTGCTCGCCACCACGAGAACGCGGAATCACGTGATCGAGATTCTCCGCCGGTCGGTTGCAGTACTGACAACGATGGTCGTCGCGCGCGAACACGCCCCGACGCGAGAGCGGCGCCCGGCTCCGGTACGGGACGCGCACGAAGTGCACGAGACGAATGACCGACGGGCAGGGAACAGTCACCCGCTCGGCGTGGAACTCGGCATGGTCACGCGCCACGATCTCGGCCTTGTCCTTCAGGACGAGCACGACCGCGCGTCGGAACGACACGATGCAGAGTGGCTCGAATGTGGCGTTGAGCAGCAACGTGCGACTCATCCGCACCTCCTGGGATCCTGACCGCCACGTCGGGACCCGGAGATGTTACCGACCGGCGCCCTGACACCACCGCAGATACACAACGACATCGTCGGGCGACATCTGGTCGCTCGCCTCGGACAGAACCCCGTACTGGGTCTCCAAACGGAACCGGAGGTAGTCGGCGTCGGGCACCGGAAGAAACGGCCGGCGGGTCCACCAGCGCGGCGGAGTCATCCGCGCCAGTTGCCGAAGCGCCGTCGGCCAGAGCGACGGGTGTGCAGCCACGGCGAGCACTACTCCCCTGGCGAACACCGGCGGGACCTGCGCGCTCAACCGGGTCGAACTCATGGCCGAGACCCTACGGCCCCGAACCCGTGACGGGGGCAGCCGCCGCGCGAGTGGGGCATGGCTGGGGCTCCCTACACTGCGGCGGTCGTCCGAGGAGGTCGCGTGGAACAAGCGTTTGCCAAGTTGGTGGATCACATCGAACAGGTGATCCAGGGAAAGCGTGACGCCATCCAACTCGCCCTCGTCTGCCTTTTCGCCCAGGGTCATCTCCTCATCGAGGACGTCCCGGGGGTCGGCAAGACGTCACTCGCCAAGGCGATAGCCCGCTCCGTCGGCGGCACGTGGCAGCGGATCCAGTTCACCCCGGACCTCCTTCCGTCGGATGTCACCGGTGTGTCGATCTGGAATCGGGGAACCAACGAGTTCGAGTTTCGCCCCGGCGGCGTCTTCGCCACGGTCTTGTTGGCCGACGAGATCAATCGTGCGTCACCCAAGACCCAGTCGGCACTTCTGGAGGCAATGGAGGAGGGCCAGGTCACGGTGGACGGGCGGACTCACGCACTCGGCCCACCGTTCATGGTGATCGCCACCCAGAACCCCATCGAACTCGAGGGCACCTATCCCCTCCCCGAAGCCCAACTCGACCGGTTTCTGATGCGGATCGAGATGGGCTATCCGGACCGTGAGGCCGAGATCGACATCCTCGAAGCTGACCGCGATCACGCGGCGGCCGCGGACCTGGGCGCGGTGATCACGAGCGACGAGCTCATGACGCTGGCCCGGAACATCGCCCGCATCCACATCGCACCGGCGTTGCGCGAGTACATCGTCACCCTCGTCGACGCGACTCGTCGCCATCCCGGGCTCGCACTCGGGGCGAGTACGCGTGGTGCCCTCGGACTCCAGCGCGCGGCGCGAGCGTGGGCCGGCGCGTCCGGTCGAGAGTTCGTGCTGCCCGACGACGTCAAACGGTTGGCCGTGCCAGTGTTGGCCCACCGCCTCATCCCCACTGCCGACGCGGAACTGCGCGGCGTCGACGGCGCGACCGTGATCGCCGAGCTGCTTGGGGCCGTCCCGGTCCCCGGCGCCACCGGAGCACCACCGCAACCGTGAACGGGACGACGCTGACCCGGCGCGGGTGGTCGCTCCTCGGCGCGGCTGCAGGTCTGCTCGTCGCCAGCCGCCTGCTCGGCACCGCGGAGCTCACCACCCTCGGACTCACCGCCGTTGCGCTGCTCGCCGGCGCGCTTGCGTGGACCGCCAGCCGGTCCGCACCCGTGACTCTCGCCCGCACAGTTCGTCCCTCCCCGGTCCAGGTCGGCGGTGATGCGCGCGTCGATCTGGAGATCGAGGCGCACGACTCGGCACCGCAGCTGACCGTCACCGACACCTTCGACGATGGCCGGCGAGCCGCCCGCTTCCTCACTCCGGCCCTCGAGCGCGCCCAGCGGGGTCGAGCGGCGTACCGAATCCCGACTGATCGTCGCGGTCGATTCGCGATCGGACCAGCCATCCTCGGGATCGCGGATCCGTTCGGACTCACCACTCGAGCGCTGCAGATCGGCGAGCCCGACGAAATCATCGTTCGTCCCCGCCTGCACGAACTCCGTCCGATCCCGGGCGCCCCGGGACATCGTCGAGCACGGGCCAACCGCCGCACCGTCGTTCCCGTCGCCGCGCCGGCCCACGACGAGTTCCTGGCCCTGCGCGAGTACGCCGTCGGCGACGACCTGCGGCGGGTCCATTGGCGGTCCAGCGCGCGGATCGGCGACCTCATGGTGCGCGAAGACGAGTCGGCGTGGGAACCGCGCACCGTGCTCGTGTTCGATAATCGACTCGCGTCGCATTCCGGCCCGAGTTACGAAGCGGCCGTGGAGGCGGTGGCGTCGATCGGCGTTCGACTGTTGCGATCCGGCCGCGCCTGCGAGATCCTGACGACCCGCGGCCGGGTGCTCGGAGCCGGTCCGGCCGGCGGCACGAGCACCGAAGCCCGGCTCCTCGACGAACTCGCGACGATCACCACCGACGCAGACACGCCAATCGCACCTGAGATCCGTGCGCTCCGGGCGCCCGGCCGTCGCGGGCTTCTGGTCGTCGTCACGGGAGCACCGTCGGACCTCCAGACCTTTACCGCGATGGCGGGACCCCGTGCACCGATCATCCTCGTTGCGTGCGAATCGCCGCCGCCGGCTATCGGTGAAGTGACGGTCGTCGACGGGCGGTCCGGCGAGTTCGTCGCGGCATGGAACCGCGCCGCCCCGCAGGTGGTGCGCCGCCCCCGACGGGGCGCGCAAACCTCATGATCACGACGAGTCGAGCCGACGGCGTCGAAGTGGTCGGAAGTCCCCCCGGGCCGCCCAGCCAGTCGGACCACGCCACCCCCCGAGAATCGCAAACGAGTGCCCAGGACGCGTTCACGCGCGCGGGTGCGCTCGGGCTGGTGAGTGTGGCGACCGCGCTCGGATTCGGGCGGATCTTTTCCGGCGCGGGGTTCGTCGGCACCCTGCTCGTCGCCGCGGTCCTCCCCCACGTCGTCGGTGGCTTCGCCCGCCTGCGACGCTGGTCCACTGCGCTCACCGTGGCGCTCACGGGGACGGCAACCGCGCTGGCGCTCGTTGAGATCGTCGCCGGCGAGACCACGGCGTACGGGCTCCCGACGCCCGACACGGCCCGCCGGGTCGGACACCTCCTCGACGTTGGGTGGTCGGTCTTTCGAACCGGGGTTGCGCCGGTTGCTGCGCACCGAGGGGTCGTGCTGCTGTGCGCGATCGCACTGGCGGTGTGTGCGACCGCTGCGGACGCGATCGGCCGCCGCGAGGACACGACCGTCGGCGCACTCGGCCCCACGCTGGTGCTCTTCGTACTGACCGGCACCCTCGGATCCGGCGACCTGCGAGTCCCGACGACGATTGGGTACGTCGCATCGGCGTTGACCGCCATAGTGATTGCCAACGCATCCCGTCTCACCCACCGCCGGACCTGGTTCACCGGCCGACGGCTCGCGTCGGACGCGGCCGTGTTGCGGAGTGCGGCCGGGCTCGGTGCCGCGGCATTGTTGGCCGGCCTCGTGGTCACTCCACTCATTCCGGGTGTGGACAGCGCGGCCCTGCTCAGGTATCGGAATCATCGCGGGACCGGAGGCGCCGGTGGACTCGGCGACTTCCAAACCGTCAGCCCCCTCGTCGACCTCCGTCAGCGGCTCGGCCCTCAGAGCAACAACGAGCTGTTCCGGGTGGCTTCGCCCCGCCCCTTGTACTGGCGGCTGGTTGCGCTCGACCGATTCGACGGTCAGGTCTGGAGCGTGACGAGCGAAGCGCGCGACGCCGCCACCGCCTTCCAAAGCCGGTCCAAGCGCAATGCGGTGCGACAGGATTTTGACATCACCGCGCTCGGCGATCAGTGGGTCCCTGCCGCGTTCGCTCCGGTCAGCACGACAATGGGGAACGCTCGGATCATTCCCGAGTCGGCCACGCTGATCGCGCCGAATCCGATCCCCGGACAGCGGTACGAGATCCTCTCGCGCGTCGAGACGCCACCGACGCCGACCGAGAAACTCGCTACGACCGGCACGGTGGCGCCGAAGATCAGACGGGCCCTCGAACTTCCGAGCGATTTCCCGAGCGGACTGCGTCGCCAGGCTCGAAACATCACCGCCGGTGCCACCACCCCGTGGGCCAAGGCAGAAGCGCTCCGACAGTTCTTCACCGACGGCTCGTTCACCTACGACCTGTCCGTACCCCCGGGTGACAACAGCGAAGCCATCGGTGCGTTCCTCCGCATCAAGCGCGGGTTCTGTCAGCAGTTCGCGGCGGCCTTTGCCGCGCTCGCACGCGCCGCCGGGTTGCCCGCCCGCGTCGTCGTCGGGTTCACGCCCGGCGATTTCGATCCCGCGACCAACCAGTACGTCGTGCGAGGTCGGAACGCGCACGCGTGGGCCGAGGTCTGGTTTGCCGGACTCGGCTGGCGCACCTTCGAGCCCACGCCGGCCGGTTCGGACCCCGGCCAAGCCGACCCGCGAGTCGACGTCGTACCGACCCCGCCGGTCGGCGGAGCCGCTACCACCACGACCACCGTCGCAACCCCCACCCCATCGGTACGGCCGGGCGCGAGCAATGGGTCTCCGGGCCGCCGACCGTCCGAGATCATCTCCACGACGTCACGATCGAAGGGGAACAGTTCACCGCTGCGAACCGTGGCCGCGATTGCGATCCCGGGCCTCGCGTTACTCGCCGGGCTCGTCGCGCTGGTGGGTCGCCTGGTGGCCCGACGCCGCACTCGACAGCGGCGGCGGCGCGCACCCGATCCGGCCGCACGGATGGCGGGAGCCTGGCGAGAGGCGCTCGAGGCCTGCGCCCGCGCGGGTCTGCCGATCTCGGGAGCTCTCACCCCGAACGAACAGGTCGAGTCGCTCGCAAGCCACGGGGCGCCGACTCCGGCGGTCCCGGCACTGCGCGAGTTGGCGCAGTTGTCCACGGACCTGACCTTCTCCCCCGTTCCGCCGGACGCCGACGCCGTCGAGCGCGGGTGGGAGGCAGTTGAAGAAGTCCGGGATGCGCTGCTCGTGGGCGTCGGCGTGCGCGAACGGGCCGGGCGAGCGCTGCGCCGGAGTGAACTTCCCGTCTGAGCGCTCAGACCGACGTAACGGTTGCGGAGCGCAGAACGCTCAGGCGCCGGGCTCGTCCGAACCACGATCGCGCCAGCGCCGCGAGGCCGAATCGAAGAATCCGCCGACGGACCCTTCGCGCAAAGTGGACGTGAGGTTCTCCATCCCGGCCCGCCCGAGCTTGCGGGCGTTGCGTTCGATGACGAGGAGGGAGCCGAGCATGATCAGGAACCCGAGGAAGCCGAGGACCGTGGCAGTCGTGAAGGTCGCGATCAGCAGCACGAGTCCGG
>JANLTQ010000140.1:0-6292 GCA_031363005.1 Acidimicrobiia bacterium
TCACCGAGCGAAGCGAGCAGCTCGGGAGGGAGGCATCTCCCCTGCTCGTCCGCTCCGTGGTTGAACAGCGCGTGCTGGGTCGGGATGCTCCCGAGCTAGACGCCTCCGCTGCGCTGCGGCTCCCATGTCGGTTCAGCCACAAGCAGTACGCCCAAGTGGGCACGCGAGCACCGAGACCGAGCGAAGCGAGCCGCGAGGCAGTGAGCCCAAGAAGATCGCGAGCACCGCGACGGCGAACGTACGAGCAATTAAGGCGCCGTTGGCGGTTCGCCGGAGTGGTCAAGTACCGTCCCCCCGCTTATGGATTTCCGTGACACGCCTGCAGAGGCCGAGTTTCGCGACGAGGTTCGCACGTGGCTTGCTGATCACCTCGTGGGCGATTTTCGGGATCTTGGTCGGCTCGGCGGGGCGGCGGACGAGACGAACTACGACCGGCGGATCGAGTGGGAACGGCTGCTCGGTGCGGATCGTTGGGTAGGAATGGCCTGGCCCGAGGAGTACGGCGGCCGAGCGCTCGATTTCAATCAGCAGGTCATCTTCAACGAGGAGTATGCGAAGGTCGGCGCGCCGAATCGCATGAGCTTCTTCGGCGAAGGGCTGTTCTCGCCGACACTGCTGGCGTTCGGTACCGAGGAGCAGAAGCGTCGCTTCCTGCCGAAGATCCAATCCGTCGACGAGATGTGGTGTCAGGGGTTCTCGGAACCGAGCGCCGGCTCGGACCTGTCGAACGTGGCCACGAGCGCGGTGCTCGACGGCGACGAGTGGGTCATCAGCGGTCAGAAGGTGTGGACCACCTATGCGCATCGCGCCCAGTGGTGCTTCGCGATTGTGCGGACCGATCCCGAGAGTGCAGGGCACAAAGGGCTGTCCTACCTGCTCGTGCCGATGGACCAGCCGGGCATCGAAGTTCGACCGCTGAAGCAGATGACCGGGACCGCAGAGTTCAACGAGGTCTTCTTCGACGAGGCCCGGACGGCGAAGGACAACGTGCTCGGTGAAGTCGGCGAGGGTTGGAAGGTGGCGATGGCCACCCTCGGGTTCGAGCGCGGCACCGCCTTTCTCTCCCAGCAGCTCGCGTTCCAGAACGAGCTGTCCGAGTTGATCGCCTGCGCGCAGCGCAACGGCGCCGCCGCCGACGCAACCGTCCGACAGGAACTCGCCGACTCCTACGTCGGCGTGCAGATCATGAAGTACAACGGCATGCGGATGCTGACGGACCTGGTGAACACCGGCGTGCTCGGACCGTCGAGCAGCATCGGCAAACTCTTTTGGAGCAACTGGCATCGGACGCTCGGCGAGCGCGCGATGCATGTGCTCGGCGCGCAGGGCTCGATCCTTCCGGGTGAACCTGGGAAGGACTACGAGCTCGACGAGTTCCAACGCATATTTATGGTCGGCCGGTCCGAAACGATCTACGCCGGCGCAAGTGAGATTCAGAAGAACATCATTGGTGAGCGGGTGCTCGGTCTCCCGCGTGAGCCCCGCTGAGGAAGGAAACCCCTTGAACTTCGCTTTTTCCGAAGAGCAGGATCAACTGCGAGACGCCGTCCGGAAGTTCTTGGAGGCCAAGAGCCCCGAGTCCGAGGTTCGACGTCTGATGGAGACGACCGAGGGCTATGACCCGGCCGTGTGGTCGCAGATGGCGAACGAGCTGGGGCTGCAGAGCTTGCACATCCCGGAGGCGTACGGCGGCCAGGGCTTCACCTGGGTCGAACTCGGCATCGTCCTCGAGGAGCAGGGCCGCGCCTTGTTGTGTGCGCCGTACTTCTCGACGGTGGTCCTGGCGGCGAACGCGATCATGAACGCCGGCACCGAAGATCAGAAGGCGGCGTTGCTCCCGGGCATCGCCAGCGGCGAGACCATCGCCACGTTGGCCTTCACCGAGCCGAACGGCAAATGGGATGCGGCGGGGATCACCCTCGAGGCGACCCCTGACGGTGACGGCGCCAAGTTGACCGGCACGAAGATGTTCGTGCTCGACGGTCACGTCGCCAACCTCATTGTCGTCGTTGCCCGCGCCGCGGGCACCACCGGTGAGGACGGCATCGCGTTCTACACCGTGGACGGTGACGCCGCCGGCCTCACCCGTACCGCGCTGGCCACGATGGACCAGACCCGCAAGCAGGCCAAGCTCGAGTTCGACGGTGTGCAGGCCGCGCCGCTCGGCACCGCAGGTGCTGGGTGGGCCGCCTTGTCCAAGACGTTGGACCAGGCGTCGGTCGGTCTCTGTAACGAGATGGTCGGTGGCGCGCAGTACGTGCTCGACGAGTCGGTGCAGTACGCGAAGGACCGTGTGCAGTTCGGCCGCCCGATCGGATCGTTCCAGGCGATCAAGCACAAATGTGCAGACATGCTGCTCGAGACCGAGTCGGCGAAGTCGGCGGCGTACTACGCGGCGTGGGCCGCGGCGGAAGACAACGACGAGCTGCCGGTGGTTGCGTCGCTCGCGAAGGCCTACTGCTCGGACGCGTACTTCCACTCCGCCGCGGAGAACATCCAGATCCACGGCGGCATCGGGTTCACGTGGGAGCACGACGCGCACCTCTACTTCAAGCGCGCCAAGTCGTCCGAGATCCTCTTCGGCGACGCCACGTACCACCGCGAGTTGCTCGCCCAGCGCATCGGCATTTGAACGTCGGCCGACCGGCGGGTTGAACCGCGGTGACGTGGGTCGTTGCGTTTCTCGCCGTCGGGATCGTGTTGGCGATTGCGGCGGGGCTGGTGTTCCGCGAGGCGGCGCGTCTGAGTGACGAACCGCCGGACGCGGTCTTCGACCCGGACGATGCGCTCAGCTGGGTCGTACAGCATCTGCCCGACATCGTGGCGGCGACGTTGACCGAGGCCGACGTCAAGCGGATCATCGACTTCCAGATGGACTTCTTCCGCCAGCGTGGGGTCTCGCACAACGGCACCCGCGAAGGTTCCGAGGTCCCGCTGCTCCTCATGCCGGACGAGACCGTCAACTACATCGTCGAACGATGTGCGGCCACCGGTGAGGCATACCTGCAGGAACAGGTCGAGGCCGTCATGGACTGTCAGCTCAACTATCTGCGGTTCATCGGCGCAATCGGCCGTCCGGTCGACGAGGACGAACCGGGCCCAGATCCCGCCTCAAGGTCCTGATCGCGAGCGGAAACCGAGCGTTCACGAAATTGGTTCGGCAAAATCCTCGTGTCGGCCGGGGCGCGCGTGGTACGAATTCGGTACCAGAGAAAGGGGGTGGTCCAACTGATGCACAATCAACGTGGGACCCTGGAGGTGCGCGGCCGCTAGCCGTCCACTTCGGACTGGCGGAATCTCTCCGTCGCACCGTTGCGTCACCGGATCGAGAGCTGGTCCCCCTCGAGCAGTTTCGGGCGCAATCCGATAATTCACGATCGAGGGAGGGCCCATCCGGGCTCTCCCTCGATCGCGTCCCGTATCCTTGACCGCCATGAGTCGACCCCTGAAGTACGAGGAGTTCCGCTACGTCGGTGACAAGCGGAACCAGCGCTACTACGACCTGGACGATTCGGCCTCCAATTCCGAGGCCATCGACGAGCTCATGGCCTCGGACCAGTTCACGTGCTTCGCCCCGGATACGCCGGTGGAAGCGCGCAACCGTGGGTACCGGCCGGTCTGATCGTGCGCAAGGTTCTCTGCTCCATCGGTGCCGGACCATTCGGCGAAATCCTGGACGTGTCCGGGGCGACGTTCGAGGTCTACGCGCGCCGCCACGGGTATGACCTTGACTTGCGGCGCGAGCTCATCGACCCCACGCGTCCGGCGTCATGGAACAAGATTCCGTTGTTCCTCGACCTGCTGACGCGATACGACCTGGTGGTCTGGGTCGACGCTGACGCGGCGATCGTCGATCCAACCGACGACATCGCCGACGCGCTCGATGACCGGGACCTCATGGCTCTCGTGGCTCACGAGTACGACGGGCAGATCGTGCCCAACTGTGGGGTCTGGGTGCTCCGTCGAGACCGTGCCGTACGGCGCATCCTCGAGAAGGTCTGGACCCATACGGAGTACCTCCACCACGAGTGGTGGGAGAACGCCGCGCTCCTGGTCGAGCTCGGATACAGCATCGAGCCCCGCGTCGAGATCGTGCGGCGGAGCCGAATGCGGGGGCGGGTTCGCTTCCTTGATCGGTCGTGGAACAGCATCGGCGTGGACCGAGCAGCGAATCCTCGCATCAATCACTACCCGGGGCGCTCCCACGAGCATCGGTTGGAACGGCTCACCGTGGACGCGAAGTCGGCCGGAGCTGCGGCCGACGGCGCCTCGGTGACCGATGAGGAACGCATCGCCTGACGGAACGGACTGCCGGACACACGGTTGTGTGGCGCGCGGTTGCGGGGCGGCGGAGACTCCCTCGCCCACGATCATTCGGGTGGCGCGAAGCCTCCGGGAATCGCGTCGGCACCACCTTGGTAGCGAGCCTCGAAGACCGCGTCGGACACGGCGGGCTGACTCGGCACTGACGTCGGATCGGGCAGTTCGGCGAGGTCGACCCACGATGTACATCCGCCGTACCCGTCCCGGAACGGAACCGTGATTGGATCGTCGAGTCGGTGGACGCGCAGTGCGAGCACCTGCAGCGGGTCCCGTGCCTTCCAGCGGAACCGAGTCTCGACGTACTCGCGGGCCCAGATGACCTTGCCGTCCAGCGCGTCGAGAACCTCGGGATCGGTCACCGTGGCGACGCCGACGATGTCCGCCCACCCTTCGATCCGAATCGCACGATCGGCCGGCGCCGCGGCAACGGTGCTGGCCACCCAGCGTTGGTACGCCGGTTTCAGCAGGTCGGCGTGTTGATGCTCGACGGTGGGGTACAGCCAGATTCGATGGGACTGCACGGTGAAGTGGCGGCCGTCTTCTCGAAGCCCGCCCTTCCGCAGATCGAGGATCTGCTCGCCCTCGAGGAGCGCTTGCACCACCGCTGCCCATTCCTTCAACGCAGCGCCGGGGGCTGGGGTCGTGGTCACGTGCGTCAGGATACCGGGGTCCGTCTCCAAGGAGCACCGTGGATCAACATCTGCAACACGCCGACGGCACGACCCTGGCGTCGCACTGGGCGCGACCGACGTCGAGCGGCACGACGCCGGGACCTGCGGTCGTGGTGTGTCACGACTTCCCGACGCCGCCGCGCGGTTCGGTGGCCTCGGGGCTGACCTTCCCGGAGTTGGCCGATCGCATCGCGACCCAGGTGGGATGGCAGGCGCTGACGTTCAACTTTCGGGGCACCGGTGGATCGGAGGGCGACTTCTCGATCGGCGCGTGGAACGCCGATCTTCGGTTGGCGATCAACACCGTGCTCGAAGCGCCCGACGTCTCGGGAGTGTGGCTGCTCGGGACCGGCGTCGGTGGTTCGCTCGCCCTCGGGGTGGGGGCGCGCGACGTTCGGGTGCGTGGCATCGCCGCCCTGGGCGCGCCGGCCAACCTCAACGACTGGAACCGCGACACCAATCGCTTCGCACGCCACTGCTTGCGCATGGGCGTCTTCTCGTCGGACCAGCTCCCGCAGGACATGGGAGCCTGGGCGCGTGAGATCGCCGCGGTGGATGCGGTCGCGAGCGCGCGTGGGTTCTCACCTCGCTCACTGCTGCTGCTGCACGGTACCGATGACGACGTCGTGGCGGTGTCCGACGCCCATCTCCTGGCCCGCGCCCACGGTCACGCAGAACTGCGCATCATCGGCAACGCAGGACGCCGGCTCCGACACGATCCGCGGGCGGTCGCTTCGGTCCTCGGCTGGCTCGATCGTCAGGAGATCTGACCGACGTCCGTCATATTCAGGCGAGCGCGATCTTCGACCGGGCGGCGGTGAGGACGTCACCGAGCGTCTGCTCCAGCGAGAACTGCGGGGACCATCCGGTGGTGTCGCGCAGGCGGGTGTTGTCGCCGATCATCCGGGGCGCGTCGACCGCGCGGACGAGGGTGGGATCGGTTTCCAACGCGATGGGTCGCGTCGCCTGCTGGAGCAGGATGTCGGCGATTTCTTGGATGCTGACCCCGCGCCCGGAGCACACGTTGTAGACCTCGCCACCCACGCCGCGATCGGCGAGGAGGCGGTAGGCGCGCACGACGTCCCGAACGTCGGAGAGGTCGCGGACCGCGGTGAGGGAACCGACGGGGATCGAATCGGCGCCGTCGTGTTCGGCGAGCGCGATCCGTGCGGCGAGGGCGGGCACGACGAACTGGTCGGACTGACCGGGACCGGTGTGACCGAAGGGGCGAACCCGCACCACGTCCAGGTTGTCGGCGAGGTGGGCTTGCAGCGCGAGGAAGTCGGCGGCGACCTTGC
>JANLTQ010000242.1:0-2137 GCA_031363005.1 Acidimicrobiia bacterium
CCGCTCGGCTGGGCGGCCGCGATGATCGGGACAGTCGGGGAACGCCTCCACCAACCGCTCGCGACACTCGGTAACGAATCTGCGCTTGCGTCGTTGCCGGGCTCGTTGCTCTCCCCATCGGACCCCTCGCCGAACCGCGTCATCGCATGCGGGCTCGGCGCAGTCCTTCGGGCAGTACCTGCGCCCCGCGGGGGCGCAGCGCCGACACGGACTCGGGTACGTCGCAGACCGGCGCCGAAGACCGCTCGACCTTCGCGCCGTCGCGCTCACGCAGCACGAACCGGCAGCCATACTCGGTCTCGATCGACATCGACTCCGCCATGAGACCTTCCTCCACATCGACCACGACACCGTCGTCGGCCGGGTACAGCGCGCGGAGAAACTCGGGCGCGAACACCGTCACTCCCCCGACCTCGCCCACCGGCTCACTGTCGGGTCCGGGCCAGAAGTCCTCGTAGAGGAACGGCGCGGTCGACTCGCAACAGCCCGTCCCGATCGTGAAGACCAACGCGCCGCGACGGTCGCGCTTCGCCCGTTCGACGATGCGCGCCGCCGCGGCGGTGCCGGTCACGTTCAAATGTTGCTGCTCAGCGCCGAGAAGTGCAGGTAGCCGTTGCGATCAGTGGCGGTGTTCTGCCACACGTGCTTGATCTGGCGGTACTCGTTGTAGCCGTAGTCGCCGAGCTCGCGCCCGATCCCCGACTGCTTGTAGCCACCGAACGGCTCCGTCGCCGTGATCATGTGGTAGTCGTTGATCCAGACAGTTCCGGTGCGCATTTCTGCCGCCACCGAGTGCGCGCGCTCCAGGTTCTTCGACCACACGCCGCCGCCGAGACCGTAGATCGAGTCGTTCGCGATCTTGATGGCTTCGTCGTCAGAGTCGAACGGAATCACGCACAAGACCGGCCCGAAGATTTCCTCCTGCGCGATCTTCATCGAGTTGTCCGCCTCGAAGATCGTGGGCTCGAAGTACGCGGTCTGGTCGAGCCCGGCTGCGAGGCCTGCGGGCCGTCCGCCTCCGCACAAGAGCTTGGCGCCCTCGTCGAGACCGAGCTTCACGTACCGCTCGGTGGTGTCGGCCTGACTCGGCGAGACCAACGGTCCAAGGTCGGTGGCCATGTCCATGTTGTCGCCAATGACGATCTTGCCGGCGCGCTCCACGAGCATGCTGACGAACTCGTCGTAGATCTTGCGCGACACCAGCGCGCGCGTGCCCGATTCGCATACCTGGCCGTTGTGGAAGAACGTTCCCCACAACACTCCCGCCGCCGCGAGGTCGAGGTCGGCGTCGTCGAGCACGATGTTCGCCGATTTTCCGCCGAGCTCGAGCGTCACCTTTTTCACCGTGCCGGACGCGAGCTGCATGATGCGCCGCCCGACTTCGGTGGATCCGGTGAACGCCACCTTGTCGACGAGTGGGTGCTGCGCCATCTCTTCACCCGCACTCCCGCCCGGACCGGTGATGAGGTTGACGACGCCCGCCGGGATACCGGCTTCCTCGACGGCCTTCACCATCTCCACCGCGCTGAGCGACGTGAAACTCGCCGGCTTCAGTACCACACAGTTTCCGGCCGCGATCGCGGGTGCGATCTTCCAACCGGCCATGAGGAACGGGAAGTTCCACGGCACGATGCCGCTACATACGCCGAACGGCTCGCGCCGCACGATGCTCTTGGCCGGAGGGAACGGACTCTCGCCGCGCTCGATGACGTCGGGTTCGTTCTCCGCGCAGTCCGCGAAGGTCTGGAACGTGGACACGGCACCCGGCACGTCGGCGAACATCGCCTTCTTGATCGTGCCGCCGCCGTCGCGCGCCTCGATCTCGGCGATCTCTGCACTGCGGCCGTTGATGATCTCGGCCACCGCGCGCAACTTCTCGGCTCGTTCCTTGCCCGACATCCGGGGCCAGGGTCCATCGTCGAACGCCTTGCGCGCAGCTTCCACGGCGCGCTGGGCATCTTCACGGCCAGCCTTGGCGACGTCGGCGAT
Organism: Acidimicrobiia bacterium; assembly: GCA_031363005.1. GTDB lineage: Bacteria > Actinomycetota > Acidimicrobiia > IMCC26256 > JAENVU01 > JAENVU01. The sequence continues at coordinate 1,990 of JANLTQ010000242.1, forward strand.
CTTCTCGCCGGTGGACGGTGCGTAGGTGGGGAAGGTCTCGCCCGATTGCGCGTCGGACCAGGCGCCGTCGATGTACAGCTGCGTATCGCTCATTGCGGTTCCTCTCAAAAAGGATGTGGTGCCGCCACGCTACGCAGGTGCCGTCGGG
>JANLTQ010000258.1:0-5069 GCA_031363005.1 Acidimicrobiia bacterium
GCGTGCCGGCCATTTCTTGGGGTGGCAGCGGGATGATCGGCGTCTCGTACGCGCCGCGGGCGTAGCGCTGGAACCGGATCGCGGCCTGGGGCACCTGCATCGACTTGCCGACGGTCGCGGTGCAGCCGGTCTCGGCGATCACAAGCGGGATGAACTCGTCGCGCCGGGCGAGCAGCGCTTTGCCCGCGGCGTCGAGCAGGTTGGCGCGTTCCCCAGGGGTGGTACGAGACCACGAGTCGAACGCTTCGCGTGCTGCTGCGGCAGCGTCGCGCGCCTGCTCCGCCGACGCTTCCGGCGCCTCCCCCACGACCTCCTCCGTGGCCGGATTGATGATCGGATAGGTGCCATTCGCACCGTCGGCCCACGAGCCGCCGATGAGCACCCGGAAATCGTCGTTGAACTGCGTCGTCGTCATCACCGCCAAGACTAGAACGTGTTCTTAATTTCTGCGACCCGTACAGTGCGGCGAATGGAGCTGGGACGGGTTGGGATTTGGACGCACTTCGAGGCGCAGCCGATGGCGCGGGCGCAGGAGCTGGCGGGTGAGATCGAGTCGCTCGGATACGGCGCGCTGTGGGTACCCGAGACCGCGGGCCGGGATGCGCTGGTCAGCGCGGCTCTGCTCCTCACCGCGACGACCACACTCACGCTGGCCACCGGCATCGCCGGCATCTACGGGCGCGATCCCGTCGCGATGGCGTGCGGCCACAAGACGATCGAAGAAGCATTCCCCGAACGGTTCGTACTCGGCCTCGGGGTGAGCCACGCGCCGGCCGTCGAAGGACTCCGGAACAAGACCTACGGTCCGCCGCTCACTGCGATGCGCGAGTACCTCGACGGCATGGACGCGGCGCCGTACTTCGCGCTCGAGCCGAGCACGCCGCCGACACGCGTGCTCGCGGCACTCGGTCCGAAGATGCTCGAACTCGCACGCGATCGCGCCGCCGGCGCGCATCCGTACTTCGTTCCCGTCGAGCACACCGCCATCGCCCGCGAGGCACTCGGGCCGGATGCACTGCTCGCTCCCGAGCAGATGGTGGTACTCGAGACGGATCCGGAGAAAGCGCGCACGATCGCCCGCCGGTCGATGAAGATGTACCTGAGCCTGCCCAACTACGTGAACAACTTGTTCCGGCTCGGTTGGACCGAGGACGACGTCGCCGACGGCGGCACCGACAAGCTGGTCGACGCGATCGTCGCCTGGGGTGATGAGGACGCGATTCAGGCACGAGTGGAGGCCCACCACGCGGCCGGCGCGAACCACGTCTGCATCCAGGTGCTCGATGAAGACTTCTTCGCGGCGCCAGTCGACGCTTGGCGCCGCCTCGCCCCCGCCTTGCTCTAGACCGGGAAGGTGTCTTCCAGCCGGAGCATGCGGATAGCGTTGGTGCGGACGATCTGGACGATGGTGTCGTCGTCGAGGTCGCGCATGATGTCCATCGCGACCTTGCGCGAGTGCGGCCATGTCGAATCCGAGTGCGGGTAGTCCGTCTCGAACGTCACCGTCTCGACACCGATCTCGTCGAGCGACTTCAAGCCGTGCGGGTCGTCGAAGAAGCACCCGAAGACGTGCTCGCGGTACGCCTGGCTCGGCGGGACCTTGACCTTGTCCGCGACACCACCCCAACCGCGGTTCTCGGCCCAGACCTTGTCCGCCCGATCGAGGACGTACGGGATCCAACCGATCTGGCCTTCGGAGTACGCCAGCTGCAGATTCGGAATGCGCTCGAGCACGCCCGACATCAGGTAGTCCGTCAACGACATGGCCGCGTTCATCGACGTCAGCGTCGAGCTCACCGCGGGCGGCGCGTCGGCCGAGGTCGACGGCATTTTCGAGCTGGACCCGATGTGCATCGACACGACGGTCTCGGTCTCGGCACAGGCTTCGAAGAACGGATCCCAGTAGCCGTCAGGGTCATGAATCGACGGCAGGCCGAGGAACGGCGGGATCTCGGAAAAGGCGACGGCGTGCGCGCCGCGCGCCGCGTTGCGACGAATTTCGGCGGCCGCGAGATTTGCGTCCCAGAGCTGAATGATCGGGAGCGGGATCAGCCGACCACCCGAACCGGCACACCACTCATCGAACTGCCAGTCGTTGTAAGCCTTCACACACAGATCGGCGAGCACCTTGTCTTCGCGCTCGAGAAACGTCTGGCCACAGAACCGTGGGAACGTGGGGAACGAGAGTGACGCCTCGACCCAGTTGACGTCCATGTCCTCGAGCCGAGCCTTGGGGTCCCAGCAGCCCGGGCGCATGTCTTCCATGGTGATCGGGGTCACGGTGATCTCTTCGCGGGGCACACCGGCAGCCGCCATCACGCGCGTCAGCGGGTACTTGAGATCTTCGATGTCCCACCAGTCGCACCACGTCCCGTCTTCACCGGCATTGGACTCGCGGTAGGCGAAGACCCCGCCAACGAACGTCATCTCGGCGACCTTGCGCCGGTGCATCGTGGGCCCGAGCGCCTTGTACTTCTCGGGCAATCGGTCCGACCAGACCGTCGGCGGCTCCATGACGTGATCGTCGACGGAGATGATCTTCGGAAATTCCTCGGGCGTGAACTGCATGGCCGGAGGCTACATCTGACGACCCGTCAGGGCGGAGAGCGGGTCACATGCGTGATGCAACGCGCGGCCGGGCTGTGTCGTCGAGATGGAGATCGGACGGCTCGCCGTGCGACCGAATCGTGTCCGACTCGGGACTTTGTGTTCTACCGGCTCGAATCGCTCCTCGTTACCGTGATCGCAGCATCACACTTCACCAGGAGGAACCCATGGCCACTACCCGACCGAAGACCGACGGTATTGAAAGCCTGCTCAACCGGCTCGGTGCCGCCACCGATCAGATCACGAAGGCCTCGGAGAAGCAGGCACGCGAGATCGACAAGCAGTTGAAGCGGCTGGTCGACCGGGGCGAAGCATCGACCGAGCGTCTCCTCAGGACGATCGACAAAGAAATCAAGGCCCAAATCACGAGCCTGCGTCGCGAGTTGCACGACGTCGAACGCCGGGTCGCCGAGATGCGCCAAGCCGGCAAGAAGCAGTTGGCGGCAAAGAAGGCAGCGAAGAAGAGCCCAGCCAAGAAGGCGGCGGCGAAGCGGGCAGCGACGAAACGCCCGCCGACAAAAAAGAAGGCCGCCGCCAAGAAGGCCGCAACAAAAAAGAGCCCCACCAAGCGCACGATCGCGAAGCGGGCACCCAAGAAGACCGCCGCCCGAGCGGGCTGACCGCGGCGAGCGGCACCCTCACCCGGGGCCGGCACCGCTCGACGGGGTCGAGCCCCGACCGTCCTCAATCATCGGTGATGCAACAGCTCACATCGCGGCCGTGGCCGCCGCTTTCGTCATGTCCTCGAACGCCTGGCCGATCCCGGACGCGAGTTGGTCGATGTCCGGCGCACCATCCCAGTCGCCGGTGATGCCGAAATACAGGTTCCCGCAGTAGGACCAGATGGCAACGCCGATCCTGATGTGGCCGGCAATCGGGACGTACGGATACCCCTCCCGCATCCGCCGGCCACAGAGGTAGAGCGGGACCTGCGGTCCCGGGACGTTGGTTGCGACCGTCTGGACCATCTCTTGAGCGTGGATGACCATGCGCGCGATCGCCGCGGCGACCACCGGCGGCGCGATGTCACCGATCCCCACGATCGCGGCCGACGCGTCGATCTCGTGCGAGCGCTTCAGGTCATCCAGGTGGGCATGGACCGCATCGAGACACCGGATTGGGTCCTCGATGCCGACCGGAAGTCGCGCCGAGAGCGCGGCCACCCGGTTGTCGAGCAGCTGATGGGCATCGGTGTCGCGCGTCGATACGGGAATGAGTGTCGTCACGGTTCGGCCTTCGACGGCTTGATCGCGCGCCAGCAGCAGGCGGCGGAAACCAAGCGCAACGCCGGCGAGCACCACGTCGTTGACGGTGCCACCGAACGCGCGCCGCACCGTCTTGATGTCGTCCAATGCCACGGCGGTCCGGGTCCAGCGTCGATGCGGCCCGATCGGCCCGGTCAGCGTGGCCGCGACACCAGCCGATGGTGTGATGAAGCGCTCGACTCCGATTGCGAGATCACGGAGTCGCATTCCGGTCCGGATCGGATGTCGCGCCGCGTCCACGACACCGGTCACCACTGCGCCTCCGGCCTCGACCGCCATCCCGACCGTCATCCGGCCGAGCGTCAGGCGCGACGGTTCCGCTGGTGGCGTCCACCCCACCGCGGGGCGCAACGGCGCGTCCGGCAGCGTGTCCAAGACGATGCCCAGCAGGTCCGAGCCTGCGATGCCGTCGACCATGCAGTGATGCACTTTCGACAGGACCGCCCAACGATCGTCCGGCAGCCCTTCGATCACCCACATCTCCCACAGGGGACGGTTGCGGTCGAGCGGCTGCGACATCACGCGGCCGACGAGCTGCTCGAGGGCTCGGCCCCCGACGTCCGTCGGCAGCGCAGTTGACCGGAGGTGATAGTCCAGGCTGAAGTGGACGTCGTCGATCCACAGCGGCCTCCCGATGCTGAGCGGTGCCTCGCGCACGCGCTGGCGATACCGCGGAACGAGTGGCAGCTTCGACCCGATGACCGCACGCACGTCACCGAACCGAGGCGGCGGACCCTCGAAAATCGCCACCGAGCCGATGTGCATGTGGTTGACGGAGTCTTCAGCGGCGACGAACACCGCATCGAGGCTGTTCATGCGTTCCATGGGGCGTCCTCCGCAAGCGGCCGCGAGATCTTCGAACTGTCTCGACGTCGAGCGTGACTCGTCGGCTCGACCGCTTCCAGGGTCGAAGGTCATGAACGGAGGCCCTGGAGGACCTCTGGACTTTCGACCCTGGTGGCCAACCGGTCCTCGACCGACACTGACAACAGAGTTCGGACTCGCCGGACACATCAGAGGAGTTGACGTGTCTGCACACATCTGCATCCTCGGGGCCGGAACCGGTGGGACCCTGACGGCCAACCGGCTGCGCAAAGCGGTCCCGGACGCGCTGATCACGGTGGTGGACGAGAACGACCGTCACGTCTACCAGCCGGGTCTGCTGTTCGTGCCGTTCGGGCTCGCGCACCCGGAGGA
>JANLTQ010000270.1:0-3542 GCA_031363005.1 Acidimicrobiia bacterium
AGGCCCTGCTCGGTGCGCTCGTCGTCAAGAAGCTCCTGGACCCGCCGTTCGTGATGGGCCATTTCCTGCTCTCGGCGGTCCTCCTCGCCAACGCATTGGCCCTCGTGTGGCGGGCCGGCATCGCCGACGGCGCCAAGACGCACGTGGCGGTGCCGGCTTCGATCCACCGGCTCGCCATGGCGGTCGTGGTCTTGGCCGGCGCGGTCCTCGTGACTGGGACCGTGGTCACCGGTGCCGGCCCGCATTCGGGCGACGCCGGCAACTCGGCCAAGATCTCGCTGCGCGCCACCCGTCTCGACCTGCGCATCGCCGACGTCGCCCGAGTGCATGGCACCACGGTCATGGTGTTCCTCGGCGTCGTCCTCGCCCTCTTGATCGTGCTGGTGCGGACCCGAGCGTCCGCCGCCATGTATCGCCGCGTCACGGTCCTGCTCGGCGTGCTCGTACTCCAAGCCGGCGTCGGGTACTGGCAGTACTTCACCGACGTGCCGCCGGCGCTGGTCGCAATCCACGTCGCGGGTGCGACCGCGGTCTTCGCCGCTGCAGTCATGGTGCTCCTCGGATGTCGAGCACCACGTCTCGCGACGCCGACCCCCTCGCAAGCGGAACAGTTTGGGGCGTTCGTCCCGAGTTCGGGCATTCGCTGAGCCTTCGGTACGAAAGGAAGCGAGAATCTCACTCTCCGTGCTCAATTTCTCCGGGGTTGAACGCCGATAGAGAGATGTGCCGTCGAACGCTCCGAACTTTGCCCGCCGTCTCGTCGCGCGAGTTGTGACCACAGCGGTCGCGGCAACGTTTGCCATGGGAGCGCTGGTTCCGGCCGGCGCGGTCGCCGCGCCGGCTCCGTCGGACCCGCCCGCCGACGCCGAACACCTCGAAATCGTCGCCGAGCAGTACAACCTCGCCCGGTTGCGCGTCGAACGAGCCACGGCCGCGCTCGAAGAGACCGATCGTCGGATCGAGTCGGCGCAGGTTCGAGTCCGGCTCGTGCAAGCGCGTGCTCGGAGCCGGGCGGCATCGTTGTACGTCGGTTCCGGCGCGGCGACGTCCTTCCCGATCGGCGACGCCCGCCAGGTCTCCGATGTCCACCGACGGAGTCGGTATCTCGACGCGGCGGAGGCGCCCGATCGCGCGCTCGTCGACGACCTGCAAACGGTCACGGCCCAGCTGCGCACCGAACGCGACGGCCAGCGGGCGGCACGCGACCTCCTCCAAAAGGATGCACGCGCCGCCGAGGCGATGAAGCGCCGCCTCGACGCGCTGGCCGCAGAAGCGGCCGCCGCCGCCCGAGTGGCCCAGCAGGCGCGCGAGGCCGCGGCGCGCGCCGCCACCACGCCCGCACCCACCAACCCCGCGGGCACCCAACCCGGGCCGAACTCGCCGTCACACCCGACCCCGCCGTCGACGGGTGCGCCCCGGCCTGGCCCGACCCCACCTCCACCCCCGGCACCGCACCCGACGCCACCTCCGCCGAACCCGACGCCTCCAGCCGGTAACGAGCCTCCGGTCAGCCCGAGCGCCGGTGCGGTTGTTGCCTTCGCGCGAGCTCAGCTCGGCAAGCCCTACGCCTTCGCCACCGCCGGACCCTCCACCTTCGACTGTTCCGGATTGACGATGGCTGCATGGGCCAGCGTCGGGGTTCGGATGGCGCACTACTCGGGCTCCCAAGCGGCGATCTCCCCGCGGATCGCTTTCTCCCAACTCCAGCCGGGTGACATCGTCGTGTACTACGCGGACCTCCACCACGTCGGCCTGTACATCGGTGGCGGGATGATGATTCACGCGCCCCAGACCGGCGATGTCGTCAAGATCGCACCGGCCTGGCGTGACAACTTCCAGTGGGGCGTCCGGCCGCACTGACCTGACCCGCGAGGGAGCCCGCGAGCGCGGGATCGGGAAGCTCCCGATACACGGCACGCGCCTCGCGGGTCGGACGTGGCACGATCCGTTGGTGGAGACCCTGAACGAAGATCAACGTCCCGACGGCTGGAGCGAGGTCGCGGCGTGAACGTCCATCTCGTCGACGGAACCTATGAACTCTTCCGTCATCACTTCGCCGTCCCCTCACACCTCGATCCGGCGGGCGTCGAAGTGGCGGCCACTCGCGGCGTCATCGGATCGATGCTCATGATGTTGGAGGAGGGCGCAACCCACGTCGCCGTCGCCACCGATCATGTGGTCGAGTCGTTCCGCAACGATCTCTACGCGGGCTACAAGACCGGCGAAGGAATGGATCCCGTCCTCCTCGCGCAGTTCCCGCTCCTCGAAGACGCTCTGCGCGCGCTCGGCGTGACCGTGTGGGCCATGGTGGACCAAGAGGCGGACGATGGCATGGCCGCAGGCGCGGTCGTCGCCGGCGCGGACGAGCGCGTGGACCGCGTGTTCATCTGCACCCCGGACAAAGACCTCGGCCAGAGTGTTGTGGGCGATCGGGTCGTGCAGTTCGACCGGCGCAAGAACGAGGTCCGCGATGCCGCGGGCGTCAAGGCCAAGTTCGGTGTACCTCCCGAGTCCATCCCCGACTACCTGGGTCTGGTCGGTGATACCGCCGACGGCTTTCCCGGCCTCGCCGGGTGGGGCGCCAAATCCGCTGGGACGGTGCTCGGTCATTACCTCCACCTGGAGCAGATTCCCGCGCTGGCCAAGGACTGGACCGTCGACGTGCGCGGCGCGGTGAAGTTGGCCACGATTCTCAGCGAGCAGCGAGCCGCGGCGGAACTCTTCCGACTGATCGCCACGTTGCGGACCGACCATCCCGTCGGCGAGGTCGACGCCTGGCGCTGGACCGGCCCCACCCCGGAGTTCGCGGCGTGGACCACTCGGCTCGGTGCGCCGAATCTGCTGACGCGCGCCGAGCGGCTGGCGTCCCAGCGCGCCTGACGGTCAGGATCCAGTCGTGACCACCCCATCGAAGGCACTGGACGGACGGCGCGCGTTCATCAGCGGCGGCTCACGCGGGATCGGTCGGGCGATCGCGCTTGCACTCGCCGGCGACGGCGCGGACGTGGCCATCAACTACCGCCGCGATGCCGATGCGGCCGCGCAGACCGTCGCCGACATCGAAGCTCTGGGCCGACGCTCCATCGCGTATCCCGCGTCGGTCGACGACGCCGACGCGTGTGTCGCGATGTGCACGACGGTGCTCGACGAGTTCGGGTCGGTTGACCTGTTGGTGCACAACGCGGGAATCGCGTCACGCGGTCAGAGCGTGGTGAAGACCGAGATCGACGAAGTCGAGCGGAACTGGCGCACCCACACCCTCGCCGGTTTCATCCTGGCGCAGCAGTTCGTGCCCGGCATGCGCGATGCCGAGCGCGGCGATGTCGTCATGATCTCGTCGGTGGCGACCTCCCACATGCAGGCCGGCGGCGCGCCGTACACGATGGCGAAGGCGGGCCTGGAGGCGCTGGCGATGACCCTCGCGAAGGAGGAGCGTCGGAACGGCATCCACGTGAACGTCGTCGCGCCGGGGTTGGTCGAGACCGAGATGGGTCGGCGGCTGGTGAAGGGCGCGATGGGCGTGACCGACATCCATACGCTCG
>JANLTQ010000275.1:0-2016 GCA_031363005.1 Acidimicrobiia bacterium
GTGGGCCGCTCGTCCCGCAACATCGGCAGGATTATTTGCAGCGCCTCCTCGAGCTTCTCGAACCGCTCAGTGAACGTGTTGAACTCGAAGCCGAGTGCGTGATGCTCGACGTCGAACCAACCTGCGCCGATCCCGAGCTGCGCGCGACCGCCCGAGACGATGTCCAACGTGGTGATGATCTTCGCGAGCAACGCCGGGTTGCGGTACGTGTTGCCGGTGACGAGCGCGCCGAGGCGGACGTTCTGGGTCTCACGCGCCAGCGCGCCGAGCGTCGTGTAGCACTCGAGCATGTACGCGTCGGGGTCGCCGAGCATCGGCAGTTGGTAGAAGTGGTCCATCAACATCACCGTGTCGAAGCCGCTGCGGTCCGCAGCGGCGGCCTGCGCGACGACGGTGGCGAAGAGATCGGCATCGCTGACGCCGGGGTAGGTGAAGTTCGGGATCTGGTATCCGAGTCGAGTCATGGTGAGTCCTTGTGAAATGGGGAAGCGAGCGATCAGGTCAGAGCACGGTAGGCAGCGCGGATCAACGCTTCGCTGCGGGGGCAGCCGATGATCCGGGATTCCATGCGGTTCATCATGTACGCAAACGTCATCCGGCGCTCGGTGTCGACGATGACCATCGACCCGCCCCAGCCGCCCCAGAGGCAGATGCGTTCGTCGGGCACGTATGCGAAGGTGCCGGTGTTGGGCAGCGCGTAGCCGATCCCCCAGCGCAGCGGGATCCCGAGCACGAGGTCGGTGCCGTTGGCCTGCTCGCGGAAGATCAGATCGATGGTGGCGGGCGACAGGAGCCGGACACCGTCGAGTTCGCCGCCGTTCGCCACGACGTGTTGGACGCGCGCCACCGCCCGGGCGTTGCTGTGGCCGTTGGCACCGCCGATGTCGGCGTGTCGCCACCCCGGGGAATTCGCCTCCACCGGCGGGGCGTAGGGGCCGATTGCGGTCTTCACCGCAGGACCATCGGGGTCGATGACGGCCCCGCTGAAATCGACGTGCGTCGGCGGAATGATGTCGGAGATGCGGGGCCAGTCGGATTCCGCCGCGCCGATCTGGAAATCGGCACCGAGCGGCGCCGCGATCTCCTCGGCGACGAACTGCTTGAGGCCGCGCCCGTCGACCCGGCGGATAAGTTCACCGATCGGGTGCCCGTACACGAAGAGGTGGTAGCCCGAGGCGGTGCCGGGCTCCCACCACGGCGCCTGCGCGGCCAGCCGAGTGCACGCGGGCACCGAATCGTAGACATCGTCCAAGGTGACCGGCTGGTCCCACCCCGACACGCCCGACGTGTGCGAGAGCAGGTGCCGGACCTCGACGTGTTCCTTGCCGTTCGCCGCGAACTCGGGCCAGTAGTGCGCGACCGGAGTGTCGACGTCGAGGAGGCCGCGGTCGACGAGCATCAGCGCCGCGAGCGCGCTGACCGTCTTGGTGGTCGACCAGACGTTGACGATCGTGTTCTCGACCCACGGCGCGGTGTGGGCTTCGTCGACCCAGCCGCCCCAGATGTCGACGGCGGGCTGGCCCTCGATCATGACCGCGACCGACGCTCCGACGTCGGCGCCACTCTCGAGGCTCGCGACCAGGATGTCGGCCAGCTCCCCGAACTTCGGGTCGTACGTTCCGCTGATTCCGTCGGTCACGGGGCGAGTCCCTTGTCCATCAGGTTGGCGGTGATCCGTTCGACGACGGGGTCCTGACCGGTGAGGCCCCATGCCCAATCGGTGGTGCCCGCCGTGAAGACGAACCCGCCGGGTTCGTGCATACCCATCATGCAGTGACCGTGTTCGAGCGCGGCGGCCGCTTCGGCGCTGCGTTCGCCGAGCGCGCGCCACGAGATGAACTCGACCTCACTCATCGCGTCGCCCTTCGGCGGCCTCGGCGCATTCGTGCGGTTGAAATGTTCAGCGGGCGCGATCCCGATGATCTGAAAGTCGCTCGGCGTTCCGTCGCTCCCGGTGGGGGTGGGGATGCCGTTGGCCATGGTGAAGTCGCAGCCGTCGCATTCGTAGCCGACGAT
>JANLTQ010000278.1:0-3561 GCA_031363005.1 Acidimicrobiia bacterium
AGTCATCGCGAACCCCGCCACGGGCAACGCCACGTTGCGATGGGGATCAACGAGCGACCCGACCCACCCCGCCGAGACGAGCACTCTGCCCGCGGCACCGGCCGTGTTCCTCTCGACCGACGGCGCCGTCTTGGGGTGGCAGACGACCTTCGTCGCCGGCCCCATCGCCATCGTGCGGTCACTTCCCAATCCTGCGAGCAAGATCGTGACGCGCACCGTCGATGGGGGCCGAGTGGTCAACGGCGGCGAGATCGCGATGTCGGCCGACGGCAAGTGGTTCGCGTTCGTGTCCGGCGACGATCACCTGGTCGTGAACGACACCAACGGCGTGAGTGACGTGTTCACTCGATCGGTCGACGAGCACTTGGCGATCCCGACACCGGCCTGAGCCGCCAACAACTCGATCTCGGCTACCAGGCCTTCGCCCAGTCCCCGCCAGGAGCGGCACGGTCATCGGTCGGGACGCTGGTCGGGAGGCTCGAGATCGCGGATGGATCGCACGACGCTGCACCGAGGTTCATGAAAACGGTCCCCGCGGCATTCCCCGCGTCGCCGACCACGTAACAGACGCCGGACTTCGACTGTGCGGCGAGCGCGATGCCGCCGGAGCCCGAGTGCACGGACACCATGTTCGGACCCGTCGACGGCGAACTCGTGAACCTGACACTCGGTTCCGCGGCACCCAACGCGGCCACAGTGACGTTGGCAAAGGATTCGCTGTCTGCGTAGAGCGTCTTGGCGTTCGTGATCGCGATGCGCAGGCTCGCCTGGGCACTCCGGTCCTGGGCGCGACCCTTGGCGCCGAGAAATGCGGGAATCCCGATCGAGAGCAAGACGCCGATGACCGCGGCGACGAGCAACACCTCGACGAGCGTGAAGCCGCGTTCGGCGTCCACCTCGCGTCGAACTCGCCGGACAGCCGTCATGCCACCTGCATCGGACAGGTTGCTCCCGCACTTGAGTCCGGAACATCCGATTCGTGACACCGAGGGTTGCAATAACGTGACGCGCCGTGGATCTGACCCCGACCGACACGGAGGATCGCCTTCGACACGAGTGTCGAGAATGGCTCCATGCCCATCTGCCCTGGGAGTACGGCACAGGATTTCCCCCTCGGTTCGAGGACCTCGCAGACGAGGTTGCATTCGGCCGCTCGTGGCAGCAGCTCTTGGCCGCCGATCGCTGGGTCGGGGTGGCCTGGCCGGAGGAATACGGCGGGCGAGCCGCGGGGCCGATTGGCCACTACATCGTCACCGAGGAACTCGCTCGTGCGCGCGCACCGGAACTGGTTGGCCGGATCGGCGTCAACCTCGTCGGCCCGACCCTCCTCGCACACGGAACGCCGGACCAGCGCGCTCGGTGGCTGCCCCGCATCTTGTCGGCCGAGGAGATCTGGTGTCAGCTGTTCAGCGAACCCAGTGCCGGGAGCGACCTCAGTTCCCTCACGACCCGCGCGGTTCGCGTCGACGGTGGCTGGTCGGTCTCGGGGCAGAAGGTGTGGACCAGCTACGCGCAGTTCGCCGATTGGGGGGTGTGTCTGGCCCGGACCGATCCCGACGCCCGCCCCCAGGCCGGCATTTCCTACCTCGTCATCGCGATGAACAGTCCGGGCGTCGAGGTGCGGCCACTCCGCCAGATCACGGACGAATGCGAGTTCAACGAGGTGTTCTTCGACGACGTCTTCGTCCCCGAGGACCAACTCATCGGACGGGAACACGAAGGGTGGCGCATCGCGAACTCAACGTTGACCCACGAACGCGGCGTGAACCCACGCCAGCTCGTGATCCACACGCAGTTGCTCGACGAGCTGTTGGGGTTGGCACGCGAGAACGGAGCGTGGGACGACCCCCGGATCGCGGATCGGTTGTCGCAGGCCTACACCGAACTCCAACTCTTCCGACTCCACAACTGGCGATCGGTGTCTCGCACGGCGAAGGGCCTGGAGCCGGGACCCGTCGGTGCCATCAACAAGCTGTGGTGGTCCGAGATGAGCAAGCGGCTGCATGACACCGTGATGGCCGTCCTCGGACCTGCCGCGCCCCTGTGGAGTGGCGCGTCCCACAATCCGGGCGACGGTCGGTGGCAACGGTCGTGGCTCTACTACCAGGCCAGCTCGATCTGGGCGGGCACCAACGAGATCCAGCGCAACGTGATCGGTGAACGCACGCTCGGGCTCCCGCGGGAGCCCAGACCGGGTACGACCCTCGGCGCGTAATGCCGCATCAAACTGTGCTCGCGTCGCTCCCGTGCGACTGCACCAGAATGACGACGTGTCCGTGACCGTACCGGCGAGCTTGCGCCACAGCATCGTCGGCGAAGCGGGCGGACCGGAGTGGCTCGACTCCATCCCCGCGCGTGCGGCGCGTGCCGTCGAGCGTTGGAGCTTGGTCCTCGGTGAGCCCTTCGGGACGGGAATGGTCGGATGGACGGCACCTGCGACCACGGACTCCAGCGTCGACGTCGTCGTCAAGCTCTCCTTCCCGCACATCGAAGCGCGCGACGAGGCTGCTGCACTCGAAGCCTGGCACGGTGCGGGCGCGGTCGAGGTCCTCGATGCCGACGCAGAGGACTGGGCGCTGCTGCTCCGCCGGTTGCGACCCGGAACGACCCTGCGAGACGAGCGCCTCCCGATCGTGGAGCACCTCACGGTCGGAGCGGAACTGCTGCGCCGGATGGCCTCGGTCTCGGTCCCCGCCGGTGAGCCGTTCCAGGACCTGGTCGAGGTGGCCGACCGGCTCGCGGTGATCGCCGCCGAGCGGGTCCAGCGCGTCCTGCCCGCGGCACCGATCCCGATCGATGCCGGACTGTGCCGGCACGCCGTCGACCTGCTGCGGACGCTGCCCCGCGATGCGGCGCGTCGGGGCCTCGCCCACGGCGACCTCAACCCCGGCAACATCCTCCGCCATGACGACCCGACCGCCGCGGACGACGACGTCTCCCGGGGTTGGCTCGCAATCGACCCGAAGCCGGTGCACGGTGACCGGGCGTGGGATCCGTGGCCGCTGCTCACCCAGGTCGGCGACTGGACCGTCACGGTGCCGGCCGCGACCGAGCTCGCGGATCGCACCCGGCTCGTCGCCGACATCACCGGCCTGGACCCGGCGCGGATCGCGGCGTGGTGCGTGGCTCGCAGCGTCGAGTCCGGGCTCGGTGCCGCCGACCGCGGTTGGTGGACGGGATTCCGAAGCGTCGACGGCGATCTGGCTCGCGCCGGCGCCTGGGCTCGCGCGTCCGACCTCCTCGGCGGCTGACCGCCACTAGATTCGCCAGCCGAGTGACTGCTTCTCCGGAATTCGAGACGATCCGCTACGGACACGGCGAATCCATTGCCACGATCATGCTGGCGCGGCCCGCCGCCGCCAACGCGCAGAACTCCAAACTCATCACCGAACTCGATGCCGCGTTCGATCGCGCCGAGGCCGACGCCGACGTCAGAGTGATCGTGCTCGGCGCGGACGGTAAGCACATTTCCGCCGGTCATGACCTCCACGAGATCCTCGCCGGCGAGGAGGACTGGGCGGCCAAGCGCGCCACACCCGACGGCCAGCACGAACACGAGCA
>JANLTQ010000286.1:0-3032 GCA_031363005.1 Acidimicrobiia bacterium
CCAAGATCGCGGTGACCACCGAAGCCAGCGCGGTGCCAGCGGCGAGTTCGGTCCGCAGCCCTTCGGGCGACTCGCGTTGGATCTGCTTGTGAATGCGATCGATCCACTTCGGGAGCGGATTGATCCCGAAGAAGAACTCTCCCGGCTTGTCCGAGTCCAAGATCGCGGCGCCCGCCATGCCGGCCAGGAGTGCGCGCCGCGGCGGGACCCCGGCCACCGTCACCAACGCGACCGTGGCCAGCCCAAGCAGCCCGTCCCGTTTGGCCACCGCGTAGAAGCCATCCCGACCGATCTGGGGATTCCCCCAGTGCGGGGTCAGGTCCATTGCCACATGCGTGGCGAACCCGAGGCTGAACGCGGCGACGGGCCGAGTGCGAAACACACTCCCGGCGATGGCGCCCGCGAGGACGTGGTTGGTGATGAACATGGCTTCGGTAGTGTGCCGCGACCCACCCCCGGTCGCGCGTCAATGGAGGCACCACGATGGCATTCAAGGTCGGAGTCCAGCTCCACCCTCAGGTCGGCACCGTCGACGAACTGCGGACGGCGTGGAAGGCCGCCGACGCGATGGGCGCCGACAGCATCTGGATCTGGGACCACTTCTTCCCGCTCTACGGCGATCCCGATGCCAACCACTACGAGGCGTACACGCTCCTTGCCGCAATGGCGGTCGATACCGAGCACGCGCACTTCGGCGCGCTGGTCACCTGCAACTCCTACCGCAACCCACAGCTGCTGGCGGACATGGCGCGGACCATCGATCTCCTCAGCCACGGTCGGTTCATTCTCGGTATCGGGTCGGGCTGGTTCGAGCGTGACTACACCGAGTACGGGTACGAGTTCGGCACCGCGCCCGGCCGACTCAAGGACCTCGCGGCAGCACTGCCCCAGATCGAGGAGCGCCTGGGCGCGCTGGTGCCGCCACCCGCCGGCGACGTCCCGATTCTCATCGGGGGCAGCGGAGAGAAGGTCACCCTCCGGCTCGTCGCGAAACACGCCGACGCATGGAACACGTTCGGCCCGCCGGAGAACT
Source organism: Acidimicrobiia bacterium (assembly GCA_031363005.1). Lineage (GTDB taxonomy): Bacteria > Actinomycetota > Acidimicrobiia > IMCC26256 > JAENVU01 > JAENVU01. Next base: position 1,034 of record JANLTQ010000286.1, read on the forward strand.
TCGCCGCCAAGAACCGGATCCTCGACGAGTGGTGCGAGAAGGAAGGCCGCAAGCCAACTGAGGTGGAGCGGACCGTCGCGATCCAACCCGACGAAGTGGGCAACATCGATGCGTACCTCGCTGCGGGCGTCGAACACTTCATCGTGATGGTCGGTGCGCCGTATGACCTCGCACCGCTGGAAGCGCTCATCGCCGCAAGCGGATGACGCCGCCGGTCCTGCTCCCTCCCGGAGCGCGACCGGGTTTCATCGCCACGCTCGCGGTTCCGGGCGACTTCTGGTGGGTGTGCGAGGCCCCGACCCCGCTCGCCGGAATGGGCTACCCCCGCGCCGGGGTGTGGGACACGCTCGCGGAACGCGGATTCCGGCACGTGATCGACCTCACCCGTGACACATCGAAGTACGACCCGACGCCGCTGCAAGGTCACCCGTCGCGACTTTCCGATCTCATCGCGCGTCGCCAGCCGAAAGACCCCGAGCGTGATGAAGCACGAATCCGCGTGGCGGCCGCGCACACCGCCGAATGGTGGTCCGCAGGCGAAGGCGTCGTCGTGCATTGCCATGGCGGCCGGGGCCGAACCGGCTCGGTGATCGGCAGCGCCCTCGTGCTCCTCGGTCACGACCCGGACACGGTGGTCGACTGGCTGTATCGGGTGCAACGCACTCGCGGTCGCCGGGGGTGGCCCGAACAGCCGTGGCAGGCCGAGGTCGTCCTGCGGGCGGCACTCTCACCCTGATGGGTGACCCAATTCGCGCGCTCCGCGCGAATCGTTGAATCGTTCGTAAAGCTTCGGAAAGGTTCGACTGGTTTGAATCGGTCCGCCTTGCCTCAGACGGGACATTCGGCTAGCAAGGTGACTCGGCGGACACCCGCGTGAATCGATCCTCGCATCGACATCACCAGCTCACCCCCGGCCCGCCTCGGACCTCCGATGCACCAGATCAGCCCTCATCCGACCCGGACGAAGCGCGGCCTCCCGACGCTCTTCGTGGCCGCCGCCGCGGCCAGCTTGATCCTCACGCTCGTTCTGAGCCCGAACGCGGGAGAGTCCTCGCCGCGCGTCGCGCGCGGACCGCTCCCCCGGACCGCCTCGCGGGTCTTGGTCGAACGACGAACCCACGCGACGCGATCGCAACCGTCGGCGAGCACGACCACCACGACGACCTCACCCGTGCCACCGCCACCGCCCCTGGTGGAGGACACCACCCTTCGCCAGCCCGTCGACGTTCCGGATCCGAGCGTGCGACTCCCGATCGCGGTGATGGGCCGCGTCCAGATTCCGAAGATCGGACTCGACGCGGAACTCCGGGATCAGATTACGCAAGAGTCCATCGATCTCGGTCCGTCGCATTGGCCCGGCACCGCCGATCCGGGCGGCTTCGGGAACGCGGTCATCGCCGGCCATCGCAACTCCCACAGCGCGCCATTCCACGACTTGGCGAATCTGCAAACGGGAGACCCGATCACGCTCGTCGGCGGCTTCGGCATCAGCTACCACTACACCGTGACCGAGATGTTCGTGGTGGAACCGACCGCGATGTGGATCACCGACCAGAAACCCGGGCACACGTTGACGATCTTCACGTGCCACCCGCTCGGCTCGTCCTCGCAACGCCTCGTGGTTCGCGCCACGCTGGCGTAAGACGCTCTCCGCGCTCCGGCGCGACTTCGGCGTACCGTCGACGGCATGGATCTCACTCAACGTTTGGCTGGCACGCGAGTTCTGGTCGTCGGCGCCGGTACCCAAGCGAGCACCGACCCCGACGCACCCATCGGGAACGGCCGAGCCATCGCCGTTCGCTGCGCCCAGGAAGGGGCATCCGTCATCTGCGCGGACCGCGACGAGTCCCTCGCGGCGGAGACGGCTCGGCTCATTGTGGACGCCGGCGGCCAGGCATCGGTGGTCGTGGGTGACGTCTCGTCGCCGGATGGCTGTGCCGCCGTCGTCGACGGCGCGCTGGCGACGACCGACGGATCCCCGATCGACGCGCCCACCATC
>JANLTQ010000313.1:0-2973 GCA_031363005.1 Acidimicrobiia bacterium
CGGCCCTCCGTGACCATCGCCTGGTTACCGGACCACTCGAGCTCGCTCAGCTCAACCCTGAGTGGTTGGTCGAGTCACGCGGCCGTCGTGACGAGACCAACGCGCCGTCGTTCTCCGGCCTGTTCCCGACTTCGCACGGCAACAACTTGGGCATGCATCGGGGTGACTGGGAACGAATCGGCGGGTTCGACGAAGACGAGCGGCTGCTCGGGGCCGAAGACATCGAGTTCTCCATGCGCGCCTGGCTCGCTGGCATCTCGTGCGCCTTCGTCCCAGACGCGATCGTCCACTATCGCTACCGCACCGAGACGCGAGTGCTCTGGCAACAAGGACGTCGGTACGGTCGCGCCCGGCCGATGGTGGTCCGGCTCCTTCGGCAACGACGAGGAATCCGACCGCCTCGCTTCGGTGGCTGGCGCTCGTGGGTCTGGCTTGCGGTGCACGCAACGGACGTGCTGCGACCGGAACGGCGTGCCGGTTGGGTGTGGGTGGCGGGCAATCGTCTCGGTCAGCTCGAAGGATCGATCCGGTATCGTGCCCTCTTCGTCTGAGCGGCACGAGGGGCCTGTGGAAGCTGATCGAACCGACGGACCGGTATCTGAGACACCCGACCGCCCCGAACCGCCCGACCGCCCCGAACCGAAGGTGATCATCACCGGAACCGGGCGCGCGGGGACAACACTCCTGGTCCAGGTCCTCACCGATCTCGGACTCGACACCGGCTACACCTCCGAGGCCGAAGGTGATCCGCTCACCAAGGGTGGCCTCGAGAAGGACATCACCCGGCCCGACGCGCCCCGGATCGTGAAGAGTCCGTACCTGAGCTGGCAGCTCGGCGACCTCATCGACTCGGGTCGGGTTGCGATCGACCACGTGATCGTGCCGATCCGAGATCTCGATGTTGCCGCCGCCAGCCGCGTCCGCAGCACGAAGTACGGCACCAACGTGCGGACCCGCGGCGGATTGTTCGGCACGGCCAAGGCGACCAAGCAGCGAGACGTGCTCGCGCAGTTCGAGTACGAACTCTTCTTCACGATTGCGCGCCTCGACCTGCCTCACACCCTGTTGCATTTCCCTCGCCTCGCCCAGGACTGGGAGTACACGTACCGCAAGTTGTCGTTCCTCGCTCCCGATGTGGGGCCGGAACGCTGGAAGGCGGTGATTGAAGGCCGTTACCAACCCACGTGGGTCCACGAACAGCCGCTCTCATCCACCGAACGGGCGTTGGCGATCGCGGGAACCGCGTACCACCGTGGCATCACCCGTCCGATTCGCGGGGCGCGTCGGGTTCTCGGCCGGTCCAAGTAGGCCGAACCCCGACTCGAGCGGAGCCCGTCGGACGCGCCGCTGCCGCCCGCTATCCTGCTCCGCCATGCCGTACGTCGGACCGCCCATGACGGGTCGCTATTTGGACCTGCTCGCAGGCATCCACGAACGCAGCCGGCCGCGCACCTATCTCGAGATCGGGATGCGCAACGGCGAGTCGCTCGCCCTGGCACGACCCGAGACGATGGTCATCGGCATCGATCCGCTCCCCACCGTGTGGAACAAGCTGAACGCCGACGTCGGCCTGTACTTCGAGACCAGTGACGACTTCTTCGCAACCAACGACGTGCCCGCGCTGCTGCACGATCAGCCGATCGACCTCGCCTTCATCGACGGTATGCACCTCTTCGAATACGCGCTGCGGGACTTCCGCAACGTCGAGCGCAACGCGTCGCGCGATTCGGTCGTCATGATCCACGACTGCCTGCCGCCGAGCGCCGAAGTCGCCACCCGAAATCGTGAGACCGCGCTCTGGACCGGCGACACGTGGAAGGTCATCTGTTGCCTCGCCGAGATGCGGCACGACCTCGAAATCGCGACCGTCGCGGTGAAGGCATCGGGACTGGCGGTCATCCGCAATCTCGATCCGCAGAACACTGTGCTCTTCGACCGCTACGACGAGGCGATCGAGCGGTTCCAGTCTCTCGGCTTCGACCACATCGACGGCCGCCAGGACGAGATGCTGCACCTGGTGCCGAACTCACCCGACGTCATCGAGCGTCTCATCCCACCATGGCCGGCGGCCGCGGGTCGGGGTGCGCCGGCGCCCAAGCGCTACCCACTGCGGTGGCCGGTGTTGCGGTATCAAGCGCTGCGCAATGCGAAGCTCGGTGCCAGGCGCGCGCAGCGCGCGCTGACCCGCTCCGGTTCGTCCTCCTGAGCGCGTTCGCGGCGCGGACCGAGGTCGCATGATTCACGTCGTCACCGTCCACTTCATGGACGATCGCTGGATTGGTCCACAGCTGCGCGCGCTCAAGCGCCATCTCGGTCCGGACCACCGCGTCACTGCGTGTCTCAACGGCATCGACCCGGCGTGGCGCGAGGTCTTCCACTCGGCCCATGACCTCCAAGGAAGCCACGCGCAGAAGCTGAACGCACTGGCGAAGATCGTCGCCGACTCCGGCGCCGCGCCCGACGATCTGCTGTTGTTCATCGACGGTGACGCCTTTCCCATCGCGCCGGTCGACGTCGCTCTCCTCGGCGGTGCGCCGTTGACCGCAGTTCGCCGCGACGAGAACCTCCATGACCGCCAACCGCACCCGTGCTTCTGCCTCACGACCGTGGGATTCTGGAACTCCATCGGTGGTGACTGGGAGCAAGGGCACGCCTGGACCATCGCCGACGGCCAACAGGTCACCGACGTGGGCGGCAATCTGCTCGGCATTCTCGAACGCGCCGCCATCGAGTGGCGTCCCCTGCTCCGCAGCAATCGCGTCGACCTCGATCCGTTGCTCTTTGGGATCTACGGCGACGTCGTGTACCACCACGGTGCGGGATTCCGCGTCCCGAAGTCGCGGCAGATGATGATGACGACGCGCCAGGAAGTGTTGTGGGCGGCATCGGGCGCACGCACTCCCACGTGGGTGCCGGTCATCGGTCGGGCCGAACGGTCGATCCGCTACCGCCTGGCTGACCGCCAACACCGCC